>JAYTSC010000125.1:0-5516 GCA_043745885.1 Bacteroidota bacterium
TTTATGCTTTCCGCTTTTTGCTTAGTGCGATGATAAAAGCTATTAAATAATTGCAAGAAAATCCATTGCGTCCATTTGTAATATTCCGGCTCGCAGGTACGTACTTCTCTATTCCAGTCGTAACTAAAGCCAATATTATCTAACTGTTTTCTAAAATTATTAATGTTTTGGTCGGTACTGGTAGCCGGATGTACTCCGTGTTCAATAGCATATTGCTCAGCCGGTAAACCAAATGCATCATAACCCATGGGATGTAATACATTAAACCCTTTCAATCTTTTAAAACGACTGTAAATATCTGAAGCAATATAACCTAGTGGATGTCCTACATGTAGCCCTGCACCACTTGGATAAGGAAACATATCTAATACATAACATTTGGGTTTGCTTTTGTTATAGCTGACTTTGTAAGCGTCATTTTCTTTCCAGCGTTCTTGCCAGTTATGCTCTATTTTTCTGAAATCGTATTCCATGTAAATTTTACTTTTTAACTAATGCCACTCTAATAATATTATTTGGATATTGCTTATTTCTTAGTTTACATTAAAAATGAATTTATTTACCTTTTTTATCTCTAAAATTACAGCGTTCAACTGAGAATTGAAGAGAGGATAGATACAAAACGTTGACCTAGCCTTACGATAGGCCTTAAAAAAAGCCCAATTCATTTAGAACGCCGAAGGGTGCGACGCAACGACAGCACATTAAAGAATCGAAAGCCGGGACAAAAATTTTCTTTCTAAAAATTATGTGATTGTGAAATACCCATCTGCTATCATTCCAATATTTTACTAACGCAAAAAATAAAAACCCACAATCCTAACGTTTCTTTAAGAAAATTGGTCTTTTCAATGGATGCAAATGTAAGTGATTAGGCTTCAAAACCGTACATTTGCCTTACCAAAGACCCATTCAAATTAGTGGTCGGAGGGCTTTTACATTACCTAATTTTTCTCTATGGCAGGCATCAGTAAATCATCAATGAAAAGGAGTAAGCCCAATTATATTTATAGTATTGTGGGGGTGGCCCTTGTTTTATTGATTATGGGCATTATGGGTTGGTTTTTTCTAAATATTAGTTCGGTAGGCAATGCTTTTAAAGAGGATATCCGATTAAGTGCTTATTTACGAACGCTAAATAAGGATACCATTGGCCAAATTCAACAATTTATCTCCCAGAAGCCTTATGCCAGAAATGTTACTTATGTAGATAAAATAACTGCTAAACAAATCTGGAATAAAGAAAACAATGAAGAATGGTCTAAAATTCTGGACATAAACCCGTTGCCAGAAAGTATTGATTTTTATGCAAAGGCCAGTTATGTAAATACTGACAGTTTAACCAAGATTTCAAATGACCTAATGGCTGTTTATGGCGACCAGATTACCGATTTACAATACCCAAAAAGCCTGGTTAGCAATTTAAATGAACGGGCTTCGAAACTTGGATTGATTTTTCTAGTTATAGCCATTATACTTTGTTTGATTGTTACATTTAGCATCGACAATACCATTCGTTTAGCCATGTTTAGTAATCGTTTTCTTATTAAAACCATGCAAATGGTAGGCGCTACACGGGGTTTTATTGCCAAACCATTGAATTTTAAAGCCGTCATAAATGGCCTCATTAGTTCAGGAGTGGCAATCATTATTCTTTTTACATTAATCACTTGGGCTGAAAGCCAGTTTCCACAACTAAAAACGATTCGTGATACAAAACTCACTGTAATACTTTTTGGTGGATTAATTTTATTAGGTGTGGGAATTTCCGTTTACAGTACCCACCGAAGTGTGCTAAAATATTTAAAAATGAAACTAGATGACCTTTATTAAGAGTTAGGAGTCTGGAGTTGGAAGTCTGGAGTTTAGAAATTTTTACTCCAGACTTCTAACTCCAGACTAAAGCCCTATCTTGTACAATTAAAAATCAAAAATATGAACGAACAAAAACAAAACGTAAATTCTCCATTATTTACCAAAGACAATTATACCTGGATGCTGATTGGAGGTGTAGTAATTGCCTTGGGTATGTTTTTATTGAGTGGGGGGAAAAGCAGTGATCCAAAAATATTTGACACGAAAGAAGTATACAGTACCACCCGAATAACCATTGCGCCAATTTTAATTGTATTGGGATTATTGATTGAGATTTTTGCCATCTTTAAGAAAACAAAACAGGCTTAATCAACTGGGCGGAAATTTGAAAGACTTCTATTTTTCTTAACAAAAAGCACAAAAAAAGCGGTGAATACACCGCTTTTTTTGTGCAAATAAGAACCTGAATGCTTACATTTACCTGTACTTATTTAATTACTAATCACCCACTATTCATTATTAATTATCCCCCCTCATGAGTATTTTTGAAACCATTATTATCGCTATTGTAGAAGGGCTAACTGAATTTTTACCCATTTCTTCTACCGGGCATATGATTATCACCAGCTCCCTACTCCATATTTCTGCTGACCCTTTTACCAAACTATTTGAAGTGGCCATCCAGTTTGGCGCCATTCTTTCAGTTGTTGTTTTGTATTGGAAGCGATTTTTTTCGCTCAACAAAATGAATTTCTATTTTAAACTGGTTGTTGCAGTAATTCCAGCGCTCGCTTTAGGGTTCATTTTTTCGAAGAAAATCGACGAACTGCTGGAAAGTCCCCTCACTGTTTCTATTACTATGCTTGTTGGAGGCATCCTATTATTGTTTATCGATTCGCTTTTTAAACAACCCACTATTGAAAAAGAAGAGAATATAAGTTTATCAAAAGCATTTACAATAGGTGTTTGGCAGTGCTTGGCCATGATTCCAGGAACAAGTCGCAGTGCGGCTAGTATTATTGGTGGAATGCAACAAAAGCTCACACGCAATCTGGCTGCCGAATTTTCTTTCTTTTTAGCCGTGCCAACAATGGCAGCTGCCACGGGGTATAAATTATTAAAAGCTTGGAAAGAAAACCCGGAATTATTGCAAAATAAAGACAATTTGATAGCCCTAGCATTGGGTAATATTGTTGCCTTTGTAGTTGCCCTGATTGCTATTAAATTTTTTATCGGTTTTTTACAAAAACATGGTTTTAGGTTATTCGGATGGTATCGTGTAATTATTGGCGCATTATTATTGACTTTGATACTAACTGGATATTTAAAATAACTTTTAGCAATTCTGAATATGGCAATTTGAAAATAGTCATAATCAAATAATTTATTGTTGGTAATAACACCATAGCTGTTCGAAAGAGCGTATGAGCTTTTATTTCACCCAAAGACCCACAAGGAACAAAGAAGCAAATATTTTTTTAGCGACTTATTTCTTCTTTCTTTGACTTTGCGTGAATTCTTTCGAACTCCTTTTGTGATAACACCAATAAAGGCTGAATATTCAAAAATTTGGTTGGTACTGATTGCATCAACAAAAGCTAAGATTATGTACCAAAACTTCATAACATGAAAACTGCTTCCAAGAAAGTGATAAATGGTTGGGCCATGTACGATTGGGCCAACAGTGTTTATAACCTGGTTATTACCTCAACTATCTTTCCAGCATACTACGAAGCAGTTACGGGAGATGATAATAGTGCCACCGTCAATGATACCGTTCATTTGTTTGGAAGAGAATATGTCAATACTTCCCTTTACAATTATGCATTAGCTATTGCATTTTTAATTGTGGCTATGATGTCCCCTTTACTTTCTTCTATTGCTGATTATAAAGGCAACAAGAAAAAATTTCTATTCTTTTTCTGTACAATGGGAAGTATTGCCTGCAGTGCCATGTATTTCTTTGATAAAAATAATTTAGTCTATGGTCTTCTTTGTCTCATCATTGCATGTATAGGATTCTGGAGTAGTTTGGTTTTTTATAATTCTTATCTGCCTGAAATCGCCGCACCAGAAGACCAAGACCGGGTTAGTGCAAAAGGTTTTGCAATGGGTTATTTGGGTAGTGTAATTCTTCAACTCATTTGTTTTGTATTTGTTTTAAAACCCGAACTTTTTGGTATTACCGTTGGGAAAGCTTCACAAATTTCTTTTCTCTTGGTGGGAGTTTGGTGGTGGGGGTTTGGTCAATTTTCTTTAAGAAGATTACCCAAAGGTCAGCCTATTGCTCAAGTCAACAACAAAGGCAGTGTATTTACTAATGGCTACAAAGAATTAAATAAAGTTTGGAAACAATTGAACCAATTGCCCGTTTTGAAAAAATATCTAGGCGCTTTTTTTTTCTACAATATGGGCGTTCAAACAGTTATGTTGGCAGCAACTTTATATGGCAAGAGTGAATTGAACATTCCTACCCAAAACCTAATTATCGCTATTCTCATCATTCAATTAATTGCCATCCCCGGATCTTTTTTAATGGCCAAATTATCTGATAAGATTGGCAATTTTAAAGCTTTAATGTTAACCATTTGCGTTTGGATTAGCTTATGTGTGACCGCCTATTTTTTACCCAAAGATGGCATCAATGAGTTTTATGTTTTAGCCGTATTTGTCGGTTTTGTCATGGGCGGAATTCAGTCTCTTAGCAGAAGCACTTATGCCAAACTGATGCCGGAAACCAAGGATACTACTTCTTTCTTTAGTTTTTATGATGTTACTGAAAAAATTGCTATTGTAATTGGCATGTTTAGTTTCGGCTATATTAATGAAGTCACCGGCTCACAAAGAAACTCTGTATTGGCATTAGTAGTTTTCTTTGTGATTGGATTAATATTGCTCATTTTTGCCTCTGTTTCCAAACATAAACTAAGTCAAGTAGTATAAGCTATGAAATTACATACGATTAACACAGGGTATTTTAAATTGGATGGGGGTGCTATGTTTGGCGTAGTACCAAAATCTATGTGGAATAAATTAAACCCCGCTGATAAAAATAATATGTGTGCATGGGCCCTTCGTTGTTTATTAATAGAAGAGGGTAATCGGCTAATTCTTGTAGATACAGGCATGGGGTATAAACAGGATGCTAAATTTTTTGGACACTACTACCTACATGGAGAAGATACACTTGAGCGATCACTTTCAAAAATCGGGTTTTGTAAAGAAGATATAACTGATGTATTCTTAACACATCTCCATTTCGATCATTGTGGCGGGGCAATTACCAGAGAAAATGGCAAATTGGTTCCGGCCTTTACAAATGCCATTTATTGGAGTAACGAGCAACATTGGCAATGGGCAACTAAACCTAATGACAGGGAGAAAGCTTCTTTTTTAAAAGAAAATATTTTACCTATAAAAGAATCTGGACAGTTACGGTTTATTCCAATTAATGATATGGGTTTGGATTCGAACGGACTATTGAGTAGTTCTTCCTTTACAGATGACCTCTCGATTAGAATGGTAAACGGACATACCGATAAGATGATGATTCCACAAATTAATTATAAGGGAAAGACGATTGTATATATGGCTGATTTATTACCTTCTGTAGCACATATCCCAGTTCCTTATATAATGGCTTATGATATGTTTCCGCTAACTACCCTTAAAGAGAAAACATCATTCCTTCATGAAGCCGT
>JAYTSC010000126.1:0-3507 GCA_043745885.1 Bacteroidota bacterium
GGGTAATATTGCCAGTCTATTAGGTGATATAGCCGGTATTCAAATTCAACAAACCAATGCAGCTACCGGTAATGCAGATATGCGTATTCAGGGATTGCAAGGAAAATATACCCAGTTGTTAAGAGATGGTATGCCTTTGTTTGGTGGATATGCAGGCAGTTTTAGCATATTGCAGATTCCCCCACTAGATTTGCAACAGATTGAATTGGTAAAAGGTGCTAGCTCTACATTATATGGAGGTGGTGCCATTGCAGGTATGGTGAACCTGGTTTCAAAAAAACCCAAATTAGGAAAACCGGAAAGAAGTTTTACCATCAACCGTTCAAGTTTGTTAGAAAATAACCTTAATCTTTATTTCTCAGGAAGAAACCAAAAAAGCGGGTATACTTTTTTTGCAGGGGGCACCATACAAAATGAGGTAGATGTTGATAAGGATGGGTTTTCTGATGTTCCATCTGTAAACAGTATTTTATTACATCCCAGGTATTTTATTTATGGCAGCCCATCTTCAACCCTGATACTAGGCTACACTATGAATTATGAAGATAGAAATGGGGGAGATATGCAAGTGTTGAACAAACAACCCACTGCAGCCCATCAATTTTTTATTCAAAATAAAAGCCTAAGAAATTCAGGCGATTTGATCTGGGAAAAGAAACTAGTTAACAATGCACAGTTTACAGCTAAATCAAGTGTTAGTTTTCTAAATAGAATAGTAAACACTAATGTTTTTGGTATGACTGGAAATCAATTAACATGGTTTGGCGAACTGGCTTACAATCAAAAGTCTACACATCATAACTGGGTCGCCGGAATTAATTTTATTGGGGATAATTTTACCAAGCAATTACCCGATAGCAGCCTTTTACCGGATGAAAGAAATAACACATTGGGTTTCTTTGCCCAAGACGATTGGAAATTTGGGCAACATTTTATTTTACAGGCCGGTTTACGGATAGATTTCAATAATCGTTATGGTACATTCATTCTTCCACGCATTTCAATGTTGTATAAAGTAAATCCTGAAATCTCCATGCGGTTAGGTGGTGGACTTGGCTACAAAACCCCTACGCTTTTTAATTCGGAAATTGATGAAAGGGACTATCATTATCTCACCGGCTACGCTCCCGGAATAGTTGCCGAGCAGTCTTTAGGTGCCAATTATGATATCAATTATAAAAAGAAAATAGGTAGCTGGAATCTAACGCTTAACCAGACATTTTTTTATAATAGTATTCGAAAACCCATGTTATTAACCTCTTCAGCTGCAACGCCTTCTATTTTGTATTATCAAAATGCCAATGCCAATTTACAAACAACCGGCTTTGAAACTTACGTTCAACTAAGGGAGGATGAATTAGAATTGTATTTTGGATATGTATATACAAACGCCAAAAGAATGTACAATACAAATTTTCCAAATTTACCTTTAATAGCAAGAAATAAATTTGCCACTGTAATAGCCTATTCTTTTTCAGATCATTTCAGAGCAGGTATTGAATCGGCTTATACAGGAAAACAGTACCTGGATAATGGACAATCCACTACTCCGTATTTATTTTCTGCAGTAATGATGCGTTATAATATTGGTAAAGCCGCTTTTGTTTTTAACTGCGAAAACTTATTCGATTACCGGCAGAATAAAAATGGTTCTTTAGTTCAGGCTCCACTAACTAACCCAAGTTTTCCTGAAATATGGGCGCCGGTGGATGGTAGAGTGGTTAATCTGTCGATGTATCTAAAATGGTGATGGTTTTGAAACCAGTAAAAAAATGATTATACAATAGTATTTGATTCGTAGCTTTAGGGATGAAAGGCAAATGGTGGAAATTAGTTTTGCTTTGTGTAAGCTGTTTGCTGATTGTTTATCTCTTAACTGCAGGTGTCCAATATTTTATTAAAAATAAATAAACGACTATGAAAAAAAACATGGGTAACACCGACCGAATCATCCGAGTTATTGCCGCAATTATTTTTTCTGTATTGTATTTTACAGGAACGGTTACCGGTACTTTGGGGCTTGTTCTAGTTGTATTTGGTGCTATTTTTCTGGCAACCTCCTTCATTAGTTTCTGCCCACTCTATACTTTGGTAGGCATGAATACTTGTGAAAAGAAAGATTGATTGGTTTGGGGTTTGAAGTTTGGAGTTTGGCTTGTTGAATATGATCCAACCACTAATCTGTTCAATTGTTACTCATTTTATGAGTAATAATATTTACCCTACTCTAAAGCACTATATACCGCTACTTTAAATTTTTCTGCAATTGCACCATGACTAATTGGAAATTGCTGTAATACAAATTGAGCCACAATTTTTTCTTTGGGATCAATCCAATAAGAAGAAGCAAACATACCACCCCAACTATAAGTACCCAATGAAACAACATTCTTTGCTTCCTCTGAATTAGTAACAATTTGAAAGCCCAACCCAAAATGGAAGCCGGGTTGTGTGATCTGGTTCATTGTCATTAATTCGACACTTCGTTCACTTAAAATATGTTTTCCGTTGTAAGTTCCTTTGTTAAGTAACATTTGCATAAATACCGCATAATCAAAAGCAGTAGAGACCAATCCGCCTCCACCCGAATAAAAACTGCCTCCCTCCAAGTTAGGATAATCGCGATAAAAGGTTCCGTTAACCGAAATAATTTCTGGGGTATTGGTTACATGTTTCGATTCATCATCTTGATGAAGCTGTGCCAATCTGCTTTGTTTTTCTTTCGGGATATAGAAATAAGTATCATTCATACCCAATGGATCAAATATATTTTTTCTAAAAAATTTATCCAAACTCATACCACTTACCACTTCTATCAAATACCCCAATACATCGGTATTTAATCCATAAGTAAACCGATCTCCCGGCTGGTGCTCAAGGGGAAGCTTACCTAGTTTTTTAATATTATCTGCTAATAATCCACCTTTTAAACCAATGCCCCCTACAATACCTGCTTTTGCATAAATAGCGTTTGTTGTTTCACTTCCAATTTGGGCATACCCGATTCCGGAAGTATGGGTCAGTAAATCGCGTATGGTAATTTCTCTTTTTGCAGGAAGGGTTGTATAGCTGGAATCTGTTTTATTGAATTTATCAAGGACAACGGGCTTTTTAAATTCAACAATATATTTAGAGATGGGTTCATCCAGTAATATTTTTCCATCCTCATATAACATCATTACCGCAACACTCGTAATCGCTTTTGTTTGTGAGGCAATGCGCCAGATGGCATCTTTTTTCAATGGTTTATTCTTCTCTTTATCATCATACCCAATGGCTTTATGGTAAACAATATGACCATCTTTGGCTACCAATGCAATGGCCCCGGCTATCCAGTTACTGTCAATGAATTGCTGAATTACTTTATCAATTCTCTGTAATCGTTCTGCTGAAAAATGATTTTTTTCAGGAATGCCGGGCGATAGCACAGGATGACTTTCCAATTGAGCCTTTAATGGGCTTGTGAATACAGTAATTAGGAACAAGAGTACAAAACAGGTTTTTCTC
>JAYTSC010000127.1:0-2316 GCA_043745885.1 Bacteroidota bacterium
TTAAAAGTAAAAATAAGTTCAAAAATGGCCCTTTTTGTATTTTTTATTCCTCTGAACCCTTTATAAACATTGAAAAATATTCATGCAACAACGCCATTACAAAATATAATGACAAAAAAAATATAGTGAGAATTACTTTTAAGTTAAAATGGGTACCCTGTTTATTTTACTTTCTTTAGTCACAGAGTAATCGGGAGATGGCTGTAGGGAAGTTTTGTATTTTTTTGTTGGGATAGAATAGGTGAAATAGCCTGCGGAGAAGCAAGAACAAATAAAATTAAAGGCGTGTAATAACTGTATTAATAAAAAAGGGAACGCTTTATGGTAGGCGTTCCCTTTTTAAATATTTTATTGGTAAAAATTATTTTAACATAAGTATTCCCAAATCAGTTACCACACCGGTTGTAACAGCTACATTGGTCAAAGTTGTATCTCTGAAAATACCTGCTGTTGCATGGAAAGATACTCTATAACTTGCGGCTGGTAACCCCCTCAAAAGATAAGCACCGGTTAACAGATCTGCTGGTGTAGAAGAAACTGTATCTGTTGCATTGGCTATCGCAAATACCCATCCTTTTGCTGCTATCGGCAGCGTAAATCCTTTGATTGCGCCACTTTCAGCCTGCGTAAAGGTTCTGATAACGGGTTTCAGGATGAAAGAACCATTACCGGTTTGAACAATAGATCTTGCTGCATCAAAATCGATCCAGATACGGTAATCAACACCTGCTACTAAATCTGCTTTGATTTGCAGCTTCAAGCCCGACTGCTGTGCGGAAGGAGTAGTTAACGGATACGATGTGCCATTTAAGACAACACTGTTATTGCTTCCTAAAATCAATCTCAACTGATTGATTCTCCCGGCGGGTAAAGATACAGAACCCAATAAAGTGTCCAAGCCGTTTTTAAAATTCAACAGGTTGTAAATTCCAGGACGTACAATATTCACTGTTTGCCATTCGCTCTCACTTGCATCTGTAGATGATTTTACCTGCACACTTTGTATATCAATGTATACTTTGTCATAGGCTGCAGGACCATCAACCAAGTAAACACTCATAGAAGAGTTGGATGCGGAAGCGGAAGAACTGTTGTTCTTATTGCAAGACAGAAATGCAAATGTGCTTCCTGCCAGTAACATAAAAAGTAATTTTTTCATTTTGTTTGTTTTTTTTGTATAAATAATAAGTGTCTTTAATTTGGTTAAGGCAATTTGCGTGCCAAAACCACTTGGTCTGTTAAGTGTTACATTTTGTATGGTAAAAATGTTTAACTCGATTGTCTTTGGAGAAAGTTGTAAAACCAAGTAGAATCATATTCGACGTTAAGAGAAGAATAATAACATCGGATATTTGATTTTACAAAGGTGCGAGGCTTTGCAGAAGCGTGTGTTACACTGTACACTTTATGAATTGTATAATTCACGTATTTAACAAATCATTTAAAGAATGGAGAATGAAATGTGAATATTTCAGTACCGGCTGATTGTTTAATTTTTAAATGAATAAGGTTCTTATAAATAGGCATCAGAAGTGCAACAAAATTATTCTTTATCAAAAATCTTAATTCTTTGACGAAAACGGATAGTTACCAAGGATTGGCCTTACAGTAATAGTAACAGCCATTAACTATTTGCAAAACCCTTAATGATGTAATCTATTTCCAAAATGATGTAACATTATGGTAAAACAAAAGATAAAATTTACACATAATATGTAATTTAAACCTACATTCAAAATGAAAAAACTACTATTTCTTTTAATCGCCGTTTCAGTAATATCGGGTTTACTTCCGGGTTGTAATTCCAAACAAACCGCTGAGGACAATCTAAAAGATGATAACCAGCGAAAGGAAATTATTACAACTATTGCCCACAATCAGTCTTATTCAGTCGAAATGATGCAAGAGATGATGCGTACCGACAGCAGCAAACAAATGATGGGGCAAACCATGATGAATGATTCAGGCATGATGAAGATGATGATGGGGAATATGATGAATATGGCTGAAAAAGATACAGCTATGTGCAAAAAGATGATGGAAATGATGGAACAAAAACCAACAATGATGAAAATGATGAAAGGAATGAATATGTCAACCGGTTCCATGTATACCTGTCCAATGCATCCTGAAATAAAATCCGCAACACCTGGAAAATGTCCAAAATGCGGTATGGATTTAGTAAAAGGGAAAGACAATAAAAGTATGGGTAAAATGAAAATGTAGCAAAATATCCGATAGTAAATATGGGTATTTGAAAATATATCATAATCGGTAAATAAAAGAAAATGATGCATAATTATTCAGATGGTTGGG
>JAYTSC010000128.1:0-3584 GCA_043745885.1 Bacteroidota bacterium
ATTACCAAAGCTGCACCAATACTTCCGAGTGTTTCTGCTAAAGCAACTGAAGCACCACCATGCAGTAATCCATGAGGTTGTTTAGTACGATGATCTACAGGCATGGTTGCTTTAATAAAGTTTTTGCCAATTTCTGTAAAACAAATACCCAGGTGTTCTGTCATGGTACCCTTGCCTAGATGAAGGAAATGTTCTAAATCCAAGTCCTTGTTATGCCAAATATGCATAGCTGAATTATAATGATTTGTGTTTCAGTGAATGATTTACTTGATCGGGTAAAAATGGTGAAGCATCACCTCCATTTCTAATAATGTCTCTTACAATCGTTGAAGCAACGGAAGTATATTTTGGTTCGCCGGTAAGAAAAATAGTTTCAATGTTTTTATCCATTGTACGATTGGCATCGGCAATTGCTTTTTCGTATTCGAAATCACTTACATAACGTATTCCCCTTAAAATAAACCTTGCGCCAATAGATTGGCAATATTTCACTGTAAGGCCATCATAGATTACACTTTCTACTCTTGGCTCAGCCTTGTATATTTCCTGAAACCATTCCATTCGCTGTTCAGCACTAAACATGGGACTCTTGGAAGAGTTGATACCCACGCCTACATAAATTTTATCAAATAATGGAATGGCACGATTTATAATATCAATATGTCCTAATGTAACAGGATCAAAAGTTCCGGGGAAGAGGCAGATTCGATGCATAACTAAAATTATTAAGTACGAATTTTGAAGTACGAAGTACGAACTAAAAAAGGGATATTAACACAAATCAATTTTTACCAGCCTAACTTCAATATTATTTCTCATCATACTTAATTCTCTCTATTGGCTAAAAGATATAAAACTGCCATTCTAACTGCAACACCATTTTCCACTTGGTTTAGAATAATGGAGTAGGGCCCATCAGCCACATCGCTATCTAATTCTACGCCACGGTTTATAGGTCCCGGGTGCATAATAACAATTTCTTTTCCTAGGCTTTCCAGTAATTTTCTATTAATTCCGTAAGCAAGGTTATATTCCCGTAAAGAAGAAAAAAGAGGCTGGTTTTGTCGTTCCAATTGAATTCGGAGCACATTGGCAACATCGCACCATTGAAGTGCCTTCTTTAGGTTGTATTCAACTTTAACCCCTAATGCCTCACTGATATATTTAGGAATGAGTGTTGGCGGTCCGGCTACCATTACCTCTGCGCCCATTTTCTTCAGTAGGTACATATTGCTTAATGCTACTCTGCTATGCATGATATCTCCTATCACAGCCACTTTCAACCCTTCCAGTTTACCTAGTTTTTCCTGCATAGAATAGGCATCCAGTAAAGCTTGTGTAGGATGTTCATTAATACCGTCACCTGCATTAATAATGGCTGAGGGTATATGTTTCGCCAGAAAATGTGGTGCACCAGAAGCAGCATGTCGTAAAACTACCAGATCCACTTTCATACTTAGAATATTATTCACCGTATCTAAAAGGGTTTCTCCTTTAGCTGAAGAAGAACTGCTTGTAGTAAAATTGAGAACATCAGCTGAAAGTCGTCTCTCGGCTAATTCAAATGACATACGGGTACGGGTAGAATTCTCGTAAAAAAGGTTCACGATGGTAACATCACGCAGCGAAGGGACTTTCTTTACGGGCCTTTGAAGTACCTCTTTAAATTGTTGGGCTGTGGAGAGAATGAGATGAATATCTTCCCGTTCGAGATCTTTGATACCAAGAAGATGTTTGGTAGATAGTTTCATTAAAAATCAAAGATAAAAGATTTCAGCAATCCAAAAGAATTACTTGTTCAATATCGTCCTTTTCTTTCCAGCAAACCTTCACTTTTTGAGAAATGATGGTATCTATCACTTTTCCGGCATAATCAGGTTGTATTGGCAACTCACGGCTAAACCTGCGGTCTATAAGTACACATAAGGAGACCTGTGAAGGCCTTCCAAAATCAAGTAAAGCATCTAAGGCGGCTCGTATGGTTCTTCCTGTATATAAAACGTCATCAATTAGTACTACACGCCTATTCTCTATACTAAAAGAAATATCTGTGTGATTGGCGATATGAAGGCTTTTACGAACATCATCCCTGTAAAATGTGATATCCAATTTACCATATTGGATATCTGAAGATGGCATGATTTTTTTTAGTTCATTGACAATACGATCACTTAAGAAAATACCCCTTGGTTGCAGTCCAATTATGACAGTGTTGGTCAATTGAAGATTATTCTCCAAAATTTGGTGTGCCAGCCTTTTTACTGTTAAAGCCAATTGCTGTTCCGATAAAATTGTCTTCAAAACCGAATTTTTGTTAAAAATAAATGCTTTCCGGCATACTCAGTATGAATTATTAATCTAAGAGGCTTTAATTTGCCAAACAATGTTTAGACTACAATCGCTAAAGCTGGTTCAATTCCGTAATTATCTTACCCGTCCTTTTACTTTTTCTGAAAGGATTATAGGTATTTGTGGTAAAAATGGCTCGGGGAAAACCAATCTTTTGGATGCAATTTACTACCTGAGTTTCTCTAGAAGCTATTTTAAAAGACCAGATAGTCAAAACGTGCAACATGGGCTATTGGGAATGCGGTTGGAAGGCCAGTATCAATTAAATAATCAAAACCAACAACTGGTATATATATTTCGTGAGAATAACCGCAAAGAATTAATTTTAAATGAGGTAGCCTATAAAAAATTCTCAGATCATATTGGGAAATTTCCCTGTGTTATGATTGCCCCCGACGATTTAGTAGTAATCACAGGCGGAAGTGAAGAAAGAAGAACATTGCTTGACACTGTTTTATCTCAAATTCACAAAGATTACCTTATTTGTCTGATAAATTATAACCGAATTCTGCAACAAAGAAACAGTGTGTTAAAGCAAACTGCCGAAACTGGTAAAACAGATGAAGGTTTACTGCAGGTATTAAGCACACAATTGTCAGAGAAAGGGAATACTATTTTTCAAATTAGAAAATCCTTTTTAGCAGACTTCTTACCACTTGTTACTTCTATCTACCATAAAATTTCCAATGCTGAAGAAGGTCTTTCTTTGCGCTATGAAAGTCAGTTATTGCTGGATAGTTTTGAAACACTTTTAACCCAAAGTGCCCAAAAAGATTTCCTAATGCAACGTACAACTGCCGGAATTCATCGTGATGAAGTTTCTTTTTGCATGGGTAGTATCCCCTTTAAATTAGAGGCATCACAGGGACAAAGAAAAAGTTTACTTTTTGCATTGAAACTTGCTGAATGGCAAGTACTTAAAGAAAAAAAAGGGTTCACTCCTATCCTATTATTAGATGACGTTTTCGAAAAATTAGATGAACAAAGAATGTATAAATTGCTTCATTGGGTTTGTACGGAGAGTGACGGTCAAGTATTTATTACTGATACCCATACCGAAAGATTGAAATCACAATTAGAGGGGATTGAAGCGGGGTTTCAGTTGATTGAGCTGGATGGAAGGAGTTAATAATAGTTAATGGCGTTGTTGCATGAATATTTTTCAATGTTTATAAAGGGTTCAGAGGAATAAAAAATACAAAAAGGGCCATTTTTGAACTTATTTTTACTTTTAA
>JAYTSC010000129.1:0-3891 GCA_043745885.1 Bacteroidota bacterium
CTGCTCCTTCATCAAAACCCATTTCGGGCACAGCATCAAGAAATACAAATGTTTCAACTAACCCTACAAAACAGCCACAAAAAGAAGGTAAAGAAAAGAATAGTAACACCATTAAAACAGTTAAACCACCCGCAAACAGTACACAGGTTGAAAGAATTCCAGAGAATCCTGTGAATTCAAAAAAAGAGGAAGTGTTTGTAAGTCCGAATATTGAAAATTATCTTAATCATCAACCCATTCCGAAAGTTCTGGTTGAGCGTGAGAATAATTTAGTGAAAACCATTACAACTTCTGAAGAAAATATTCAAATCGAATTGTATGATAATGGAACTATTGATAATGATACCATAACAGTATACCATAATAATGAAATGGTAGTTTCTAATAGAAGACTAAGTTATCAACCCATTATTATTAAAATTAAGTGTAGTAAATCCAATAGCAGGCATGAGTTAATTGTAGTAGCGGAAAACTTAGGAGATATTCCTCCTAATACCGCATTGATGGTTATAAAAGCAGGTAAAGATCGATATGAGGTTTTTCTGGCTTCTAACGAACAACGTAATGCAAAAGTGATTATTAATTATGTACCTAAAGAGTAAAGCTAACGTGTTGTGTTTTTAAAAAGGTTAGTTTTAGTAGAATCAGCAGTTGGCATACTTTGTTTCCTAGGCTTTTACTATATACTTATTTGTTAAAAAATAAACACATAAATACGTAGGAAACTTACAACAAACAAAAGGTATAAATCAAGACGATTCATTCATAGCACAATACATTAAGGCTATTACAATTTAATATTCCAGGTTATTGTAGGAATAATTGGGAATAATGAAACTTGTTTAGCAGTAACTTGTAAAGTACCTGCAGCAGCACTACCCTCCTGGTCAAAATAAATAAAATAAGGGTTTAGCCTACTATACAAATTATAGACACTAAATACCCAGTTGCTAGTATATTTTCTAACTTTTTTTGGTTGGGGTGTTAAAGTAGCCGCAATGTCTAAACGTTGGTAATCATTCATTCTGTAAGCATTAATTCGGCTGTACTCTTGCGTTAATACCCCACTTACAAAATAAAAACGCTCAGGTAATGAAGTAGCTGTTCCTGTGCCATAGACGAAGACAGAAGAAATTTTCCATTTTTTTGTCAATTCATAACTGGTCACAAAAGAGAGATCATTTCTACGATCATATCTGCTTGGGTATTTAATACCATCATTTAAATCAGGAAACTTTCGCCAGGTCCAACTTAGGGTGTAACCAATCCAACCTGTTAATCTGCCCTTGATTTTATTGATAAAAAACTCAGTACCATAACTCCAACCATTGCCAAAAACGAATTCTTCTTCCGGATCTTTTAAGGAAGGGGTATAACCTTCTTTGTACTCAATTTGGTTTTCCATGGTTTTATAATAGGCTTCCACAGAAGTTTCAAACATTCCTTCTTTAAAATTCTTAAAATAACCTACTGCATATTGCCAACTGATTTGCGGCTTAACACGTAAAGTACTTGGAACCCATAAATCGGTTGGCAAGGTTGAACCGGCATTGGTAACCAAATGTATATATTGCAAGTTTCGTGTAACGGCCCCTTTTACAGATTCTGTTTCATTAAATGCATAACGAAGAGTGGCTCTTGGTTCTAATCCACCATAGGTTTTTACGTTTTGTCCTCTACCAAAATACGTACTATCTGTTTTATTACCAAAGGCATCTCTTTGGTAATAAGTATATGCACCTACTTGTTGAAAACTGCTATAACGTAATCCCATATTGAGTTTTAATTTACTGCTCAGTTCCCAATCGTCTTGCAAATAAAAAGCGTACTCATTGGCAAACTTTTCTGAAGCATTATTGGGTGCAAAAACAACACTATCCTGGTTACCGCTTACCAGATTAGGCTGAAAAGTATGGTAGGTGTATTGAACCCCAAATTTCAATTTATGTTCCGGGGAAGGGTAAAAATCAATATCGGTTTTAGCAGTCAGGTCCCTGATTCCGGAGGAAAGATTTATCTTAAAATTATCCTTTACTCCGGTTAAGGCAAATTGATAATCATTGTACACTAGGGTAGTATTGGCAAATAGTTTACGATTAAAAATATGGTTCCAACGAAGTGTTGCTGTTGAGTTACCCCATGGGATTTCTGTTTTAAAGGAACGTTTTGCGTTATTAAAATTGAATTTATCTCTTCCGAAATAACCACTGAGGTAAAGTCGATCTTTTTCTGAGAATTGGTAATTCATTTTGGCATTCAGGTCATAGAAAAAATAACCGGATCCATAAAATTCACTGCTCTTACTGATAAAGGGTTGGGTAATTACATCTACATACGTTCTCCTGGCAGAAACCATATAGGATGCTTTATCTTTTTTAATAGGCCCCTGAATGGAAAATCTGGAAGCAATTAGACCGATTCCCGCATCTATTTGTGTTTTATTTTGGTTACCTTCTTTCATAGCTACATCTACAACTGAAGACAATCGACCTCCATATTGTGCAGGAATACCGCCTTTAATTAAAGTAACATTTTTAATTGCATCAGAATTAAAAATAGAAAAGAAACCAAATAGATGCCCCGTATTATACACAACCGCATCATCCAATAAAATTAAATTTTGATCGGGGCCTCCTCCCCTTACATAAAAGCCTGCATTTCCTTCACCGGCATTTCTTACTCCCGGAAGTAATTGGAGAGTTTTTAAGATATCCACTTCTCCCATAAAAGCGGGTAAGGCTTTGGCTGTATTTATACTTAATTCAAACTTACCCATTTGGGCCGATTTTACGTTGTTATCTCTTCTTCTTCCTACCACGGTAACATTGTTGATAACCGATGAGTTGGGTACCAATAAAATATTTTGTTCAATATTATCCTCTAAATCGAAAAATAAATCCTTGGTTTGGTAACCAATAAAAGAACACAATAAATGGTGAGATCCCTTTTTTAATGTGATGGAATAAAAACCGTATTGGTTACTGACAATGCCTTTACCTTCTAAGCGAATAACTATGTTGGCACCAATGAGGGTCTCACCGCTCAAAGAGTCTTTAATAAATCCGTTAATGGTAAATTTCTCCTGCGCAGAAAGATTCAGTAACAGTAAAGAAAAAATAAACACTCCTCCAAAATTCTTCATAATTAAATTTCAATAACAAAAAAGCAGCAATAATGTTGAAGGATTAATTATTTAATTAATGGGTTAAAAAAATAGAATCCTTTACAGATCCACAAGAAGGGTTTTCCCTAGGAAGGTAGGGGTTACTATTCTCTTTTGTATTATTTAACCAGTAAGCCCCCTGTCCGTCAAAAGCATCTGCACAATAGAAATGATAAATTACTGACCCTTCATATTGAATGGTTCTGATGAGGTCATACAGTTGATCGCTGATCATTTGAAAAGCCTTTCTTTTGGATTCTAATTCTTTTTCTCCCAATAATCCCTTCATTTCTGACGAAATTCCTATGCAATATGTTTGTGCGGTAGCGATAATATTTGTATCGGCTTTCAAATCAGCAAGGGGTAAACTATCTATAGAGATTAACAGAAGTTTGGATGCATGATCCATTTCTGCTAGATTTTCTTTAACAAAAAGGTCTTTTATCTGGTAATAATTGCCAAGTAATTCATTAAAAGATCGATTAAATACACTGGAATTAGCACTTTTAGCCATTGAGGCCTGTTTGGATTCAGGAATACTTGCTTTTTGCTCTTTATTGGTACAAGAAAGCATAAAAAGGATAAAAATTAGGGCAAAATACCTATTCATACAACTATTTTAATACACAAAAATAAAGCAAATTGAAATGAGAGCCGTTTGCATTTACCTTTGCGCCCTTAAATACTTGTTAAGAGATGCTGATAGGATTCCAGAATGTAACTTTTGA
>JAYTSC010000130.1:0-17107 GCA_043745885.1 Bacteroidota bacterium
TGATAATCATTGATTTATGAGTGAAAACATCCGAAAAATCCCAGTAGAAAAAAATTTGGAAAAGAAAACTGCAACCAAGGAAGATAAAACTGCTTCAAAAATTGGAAACGAGGCTGTTAAAAAATATGAAGAACTGCATTTTGTGGACAAGCGGCAAGCAGTTTGGAATTATTCGCTTTTTTCAGATACAGATGTGAAAAATTTTCAACGAGGCACACATTATAGTTTGTACAAATTTTTTGGTAATACACAATTAGAAGTATTGGATACCCCGGGTACTTATTTTTCTGTATGGGCACCTAATGCAACTTTTGTTTCTGTTGTGGGCTACTTTAATGAATGGAATAAAGAATTGCATCCATTAAAAGTTCGTTTAGACAATTCGGGTATATGGGAAGGATTTATACCCAATTTAGCTGAAGGGGAAGCCTATAAATACCATATCCATGGTTTTCAGGGGATCAAATTAGACAAAGCGGATCCCTTTGCCCATTATTGCGAAAAACGTCCATTTACCGCTTCCATAACTTGGCAAACTAATTATGAATGGAAGGATACTAAATGGATGAAAGATCGTAAAAAACACAATGCCTTAACAGCCCCTTACTCGGTATATGAAGTTCACTTAGCAAGTTGGATGCGACCTGATAAAAATGATGAAGAAGTTTATAATACCTATGAGCAGATAACTGAAAGATTGGTTCCTTATGTGAAAGAGATGGGTTTTACGCATGTTGAATTTATGCCTGTGATGGAACATCCTTTTGATGGTAGCTGGGGTTACCAGGGAACCGGTTATTTTGCCCCTACCTCACGTTTTGGAACACCTCAAAATTATGCAGCCATGGTTGATGCTTTTCATCAAGCAGAAATTGGCGTAATTTTAGATTGGGTACCCTCACATTTTCCATATGATGCTCATGGACTCTTTATGTTTGATGGTGCACATACTTACGAATATGGCGATATGCGTAAGGGGTATCACCCCGACTGGAATTCTTACATATTTAATTATAAAAGAGGGGAAGTGAAATCATTCTTGATTAGCAGTGCCCGTTTTTGGTGCGACCAGTTTCACACAGATGGCATCCGTGTAGATGCCGTAAGCTCTATGTTGCGTCTTGATTATAGCCGAAACGCCGGCCAATGGGAACCCAACGAATATGGCGGCAATGGAAACCTTGAAGCCATCGCTTTTATCAAAGACCTTAATGAAACTTTGTACCGCGATTTTCCTGATATTCAAACCATCGCAGAAGAATCTACCGACTGGCCCAAAACCTGTAGTCCAACTGTTGAGGGTGGATTAGGCTTTGGTATGAAATGGATGATGGGTTGGATGCATGATACCCTGGATTATTTTAAAATGGATCCATTATTCCGCCAGTTTCACCAGGATAAATTTTCTTTCAGCATGATGTATTTCTATGATGAAAATTTTATGTTGCCACTGAGTCATGATGAAGTGGTGCATGGTAAAAGTCCCATGTTATATAAAATGCCCGGCGATGAGTGGCAGAAATTTGCGAATCTGAGGGTGCTTTACACCTATATGTTTACCCATCCCGGTGCCAAGCTGATGTTTATGGGTGATGAGTTTGCTGCCACCAGCGAATGGAATTATAAAACGGAACTGCAATGGGAATTGTTACAGTATCCCGGTCATAGTGGAATGAAAAACTGTGTTCAAAAACTGAATGAACTATATAAATCTGAACCTGCTTTGTATGAAAAACAATTTGAACCCGGCTGTTTTGAGTGGATAGATCTCAATCATAGAACTGAATCGGTATTGGTATTTATGCGTAAAGGGAAAAAAGAAAAGGATAATATGTTAGTCATATTAAATGTTACACCGGTTGTTAGAAATGACTGGGAAATATATGTGCATGGCAAAGGTAAATGGGCCGAGGTATTTAATAGTGATGGGAAAGAGTTTTGGGGAACAGGTGATGTGTATAATCCCGAAATACAAAGTGAACTGGTAGATAAGCCTTCAAAATGTTATAAACTGAAAGTAAATTTACCTGCCTTGGGGGCAGTGGTGTTGAAATAGTCTTTAGTCTGGAGTCTAAAGTTTATAGTTAATGTAACATTCTTTTGGTTTGTTCGTTTTATTGAAAAAATCATGAAAAGAATAAGTCTATTGTTGCTATGTGTACACTTGTCACTCACAGGCCTCATTGCTCAAAAAGTTACGTATGGTGAAAATGTTCAGAAAAGAGTGATTGGTAGTTTCCACGCAATAGAAACATCAGCCGGAATTGAAGTGCTCATCACTAAAGGCGATAAAGAAGAATTGGCTGTGGATGCAGCTGATAAAGAATATGTAAATGAAATAAAAACAGTTGTAGAAGGAGGGGTATTAAAAATATCACGTAGCAGCAATTGGAGTTTTTGGACTAAGTGGAAAAACTGGAAAGTCAAAGTATATGTATCTTATACCCAACTTGATGCTGTAAAAGCCAATAGTGGCGGCATCATAAAAGGAACTGATATCAGTGTTGCTAAACTAAATGCCAAATTAAGTAGTGGAGGTAGTATTCTACTTTCCGGAAATGTAGAAGAATTGAATATAGATGGAAGCAGCGGGGCAGATTTCAAAGGTTACGCATTAACAAGTTCCAATTGTAAAGTAGAGGTAAGCAGCGGGGCAGATGTACAAATTACCGTAAATAAAGAAATTTCAGCAAGGGCAAATAGTGGTGGGTCAATACGGTTTAAAGGAGAGGCGTTGATAAGAGATATTAATGTGAATAGTGGAGGATCTGTTAAAAGACAAAACTGATTACCGATTTACTTTTCACCATTTTTTAGATCCCGCATTTTGCGGGATTTTTTAGTATTTGCGTTTCGCCTTCCACTTTTTCCGAGTATGGTTTCTAAATGTTAAAGTAAAAATCAAGCACACTATTCACATTTTATCCCCTAATTTTTCCCTAACAATTTCATAAAGAGCGTTTGGCATCTTTTTGGTGTCTATTAACGTAATTGCTAACATAAAATATCAATTATGAAAACAATATCGTATGATTTACTGGTGAATGCAACAGGTCAATTGATGCAACAACATGCATTTGATCATCTCTCGGATGAGAAATTATCACGCATGCAAAGTTGTTTCCGTTGTATTGGAGAATCTGCAGATAATGCAAAAATTGCCGGTGCTGAAACTGAATTGTTAAATCTGTGTAGTGAGGTGAATCTTTATGTAGAAACAACCACACCGCAATCTATTCATCAATGGCATGCAGCAATGCGTTATTTTGGATTAACCATTACACCGGCTGTTGCGAATTTTGAAGAGGTAGAATAATCCGGAAACAGGTACCTTTTCCTTGCTCACTCCATTTCACAAAGAGTTTTCCTTTGTGGTACTGCTCAATAATCCGCTTACTGAGCGAAAGGCCCAGACCCCATCCACGCTTTTTAGTAGTAAATCCGGGTTTAAAAACATTGTTTACATGGCTTTTAGCAATGCCCTTTCCTGTATCAGTAATATCTATTAGCATAGTATGTTCATGAAGCGTGGTAATAATACTTATTCTACCATTCCCCTCAATTGCATCCAAAGCATTTTTAAAAAGATTTTCCAGAACCCATTCTAAGAGAGGTGGAGATAGAAGTAGGGTGGTGTTCTTGATTTCAGCATCATCAAAAATAAAAACCACATTGCCTCCCGTTCTTTTTTTCATATAATCCATCATATGATGGATTTGAATAGCCGGGTTGCCCCATTCTAAATTGGGTTCACTTCCAATTTTTCCAAATCTGTCTGTGATCAGTAATAAACGATTTACATCTTTGGCGATCTCCGGTACCATTTCTTTGTTAACATCCTGTTCTTTTAAAATTTCTAACCAACCTTGTAAACTGGAAACCGGTGTACCTAACTGGTGTGCAGTTTCTTTTGCCATGGAAGCCCATAACTGGTTTTGAGCACTCCGATAAGATGTTTGCATGGAAAGAAAAGCAATGGTAATAAACAAAGCCACAATAATCAGCTGAATTAACGGGTATAGTTTTACTTCTTTTAATAAATCACTTTCTCCATAATAATAATAATTGGCTGTGTAAGGCTTTTCTTTAATTAGTAATATGATGGGGTTATTATTATATCTTTTAAATTCTGCCAATTTCTTTTTTAGGAAGGATGTATCATTTTTCACCAGTTCTGAATCCAGATTACTATAATTGCCGGTAAGCATTTCTTTTTCATTTGTTTCTATAATGGGTATCTGTGTATTTTCTGTAGAAATTTTAGTAGCCAGATTGATACTGATACTGTCTGCCGAATTAAGAATGGTGCGTTGTGCCTCTACCCATGAAGCAACGTTTTTTCTTTCTTCTAAGGCAATTTTGCCGGATACATATTGAGAATAAAATATGGTACCACTTACCAATGCGATAGCAATACAAACCAAAATGATTTTCCAATTAAGCCAATAGGTTATCATAGAACTAAAATAAGGTTAATTTCTTTCTCATTTCGAAATTTAGATAGTAATTGAAAATAACCCATTGGAAATTTCAAATAGCATGGCGCAAAAAAAAGGCAGCCTCTATTCGGAGACTGCCCTTTCGTTATTTGTATACAATTAGCTAAACAATCCTCCCTTTTTCAATGTCTTTAATCCCTCACCTATTTTAAAACCATTATTATAAATCTCAATCTTATAATCACCCACTTGGTAAGGCTCAGTTTGTCTACAGTCAAAACTTACAGGTGTAACTTTACCTTGTTCATACGTTACATTTACTTTACTGGTAAAAGTTTTGGTGCCTTCTTCACGTGTATTAAAGGTGCCTCCTTCAGAAACTATTTTTCCGTTGGGTCCGGTTACGATTACATAAATATCTTTTGGGCCGGCTGGTGTAACCCTGTTTTCATCCAAAACAAAAGCGATGCGAATCAAATTAGCTCTTTTAGCAGTACTGGTTTCTTTTTCTTTGCCACTACCGGATACTTTAATAGCTGCTATCCCAATGGAGGATGCATGAAGGGTACTGGCTAGATCAACTTTTTCTTCTAATTGTTTCTTTTCTGATCTCGTAGTAGTGAGGTTTTGTTCTAAACCTTGTTTATCAGTGGTAAGTTGTGATTTATCTGAACTTAATTGCTGATTGTCAGAAGTTAACTGTTTGTTCTCGCCTTTTAATTTGTCGATTTCCGCAAAAAGGCCATCAACCTTTCCATTTAACTCACCAATCATTTGTTTGGCTTGGGCTAATTCTGTATCTGAAGCATTTTTCTTTTTTAGGATACTGCTGATGTTTTCTTTTAATTTTTGAATACTGGTACTTTTTTCGGCTAAATCTCCTTGCAGATGCATATTATTTTGCGTTAAAGAATCTGCTTTGGCAGATACACTCATAAATTCCATTTGAATAGCGTTTCGGGCACTATCTACATTTACATATTTGGTTTCTAATAATGTAATGGTTTCTTTGGTTTTGCTTTTATCATATAAAATATAGCCCCAAGTACCTATCAGTGCGGCGATCAAAATTCCGTATATTAGTTTACGATTGTCTTTTGGCTCATGTGCTGTGTATTCGGTACGTGGATTGGTTGATTCGGGATAATTCATGATTTGGGTTTTTTGATTCAAAAATAATTACAATTTATCTTATGCTTACAGAACTTTTACTATTAGATATTGAAACAGTACCATTGTCTCCTTCCTTTGGGGATTTGGATCCTGAATGGCAATCTATGTTCTTAACTAAAATTGCCAAAACCGTGCCAGAAGGCTCAGACCCCGAAGAAAGTTACCGAAAAAGAGGCGGTATTCTTGCTGAATTTGGAAGAATCATTTGCATTTCTACTGCCTTTTTTTATGAGGATGGGGAAAAAGGACTTTCGCTTAAAATGAAAAGTATCTATGGTAATGATGAGGTAGAAATACTACGAATTTTTACGGTTTTGTGTGATAAAATGTATCAACAACATCGAAATTTTCAGTTTGGAGGGCATAATATAAAAGAGTTTGATATTCCCTTTATCTGTCGTAGATTATTGATCAATCGATTACCCTTACCGGAATATTTACATTTACACGATAAAAAACCATGGGAAGTAAAAATGTTTGATACCCTTAACTGGTGGAAATTCGGTGATAATAAAAACTATGTTTCACTTCATTTGTTGGCTAAAGTATTAAATATTCCCACTTCAAAATCTGATATTGATGGCAGTATGGTGCAGGATGTTTATTATAAAGAAAAGAACTTGATAAGGATTGTTGAATATTGCCAGCGGGATGTAGTAGTTACGGCTAATATTATTCTCCGTTTTAAGGATCTCCCAATATTGTCAGAAAAAAATGTGGTAGTTGTAGAATAGTTTTTAGTAGTTATCAGTCAGCAAATGAAAATTGATGGGAAAATTGTGAATTTGATAATAGGTAATTCTCATTTTGGTTATAAGTAAGTTCTGAAAATCAATGGTATTGGAGATATTTTCGGTACTTTTTTTAAAATCTATCCAAAACCAATGTTTACAACTTTCCCCATCTATTTTTCTTGATTAGGGCTAGGTAACACATCTTTGCACTCATGTCGGCAGAAAAGATAATAAGAGAATGGAAAAATGGCGTCTTTAAATCCATCTATTGGTTGGAGGGGGACGAGCCATACTTTATTGACCAGGTGATGAACCATGCCGAACACCATATACTTAACGAATCGGAGGCTGGGTTCAATCTTTCCATCTTTTATGGCAAGGATGCTGATTGGGCTTCTATTGTGAATGCCTGTATGCGGTATCCCATGTTTGCCGAAAGACAGGTGGTACTATTGAAAGAAGCGCAGCATATGCGGGATATTGAGAAATTAGAGAATTATATCGAGAATCCCCTGCCCTCCACCATTTTTGTAGTTAGCTACAAAGAAAAAAAGGTAGACGGCCGCTTCAAGCTCTCCAAATTACTCAAGCAGAAAGGTGAGATGCTTACCACCAAAAAAATGTACGATAACCAGTTACCCGAATGGGTGGGGCAAATGGTGCAGCAACATGGGTTATCGATTTCACCCAAAGCATTGGTGTTATTGGTAGATCATATTGGTAACGACCTGAGCCGGATACAAAATGAAATTGAAAAACTAGCGGTAAATTTAGGAACGAGAAAAAATATCACCGAAGATGATATTGAAAACTATATCGGCATAAGCAAGGAATTCAATGTATTTGAATTACAGACTGCCATGGCGCAGAAAGATCTCCCTAAAACCATCCGCATTATCCGATATTTCGAAGCCAATCCTAAAGCTGGTCCCATACAAATGATCCTGCCTGCCCTGTATAATTTTTTCAGTAAAGTATATATGATTTACAGTGTTTCCAGTTCGGATGAAAAAACGGTGGCAACTTCCCTGGGAGTAAATCCATATTTCGTTAAAGATTATATGGGTGCTGCCCGAAGATATGATTATAGTGGAGTTGAAAAAATTCTTCTACTGTTGCACCAATATAACCTGCGCAGTTTAGGCGTGCATGATGGCGGAACTTCTGATGCCGGGTTAATGAAAGAAATGGCTGTTAAAATGATGGCCTGATATTAATGGGCCGGCTTATGAAATAATTTCTGATAAAGAAAACTGTCCGCATACTGCGCAAGTAACTTTCTTTTTTTTATTCAAAATGATTGTTCGATATATTTTAGAAAGTTGAATCCCCTCAGGCAACTGTGAATAATGTAATAATTTACCGAAAGTGTATAACAAATACCAGTGTAAAATTAATCAGTTTTGCTAATTGACTTTAACAAATATTCGGATGGGCGCTTTTGTACTAATTGAGTAAACAAAAGCTTCTATCCCTCATTTAAATTTTATTTATGAAAAAGTTTTCAAGTATTGTATTGAGCCTAGGTTTATTGGTTGTTACGTTCAGCTGTTCGTCACTTAATAAATCGCAGAAAGGTGCCGCAATTGGTACTGCAGGAGGTGCGGTCATTGGCGGTGCTATTGGCAGCATTTCCGGACATGTAGGAGTTGGTGCCATTATTGGTGCTGCAGTGGGTGGTGCTACTGGTGCCATAATCGGGCATAAAATGGATAAACAGGCTGCTGATATTCAGAAAGACCTCCCAAATGCAAAAGTGGAAAGGGTGGGAGAAGGTATTGTGGTCGAGTTTAGCGATAAGATTTTGTTTGGAGTAAACCGTTCAGACCTTACGAACGGGTCAAAAGCAAACCTTGATAAACTTAATGTAATCCTTATAAAATACCCTGATACCAATATTGAAATTCAGGGTCATACTGATAATACCGGAAGTAGCAGCTATAATCAAAGTCTGTCTGAACGACGTAGTACTTCCGTTAATAATTATTTAGTAAGTACAGGCATTAATTCTTCAAGACTATCCAAAATAGGTTTTGGTGAACAATCGCCGAAATACAGTAATGAAACTGAGGATGGAAGGATGCAGAACCGTAATGTACAGTTCATGATTTCTGCAAATGAAAAAATGAAAGAAGCCGCACGAAAAGAAGCAGGAACAGGTAATTAGTATGAATCTATAAATTTTTTTTCAAATTTATTTCCAAAGGAATCCATCTCATTTCACTAATGAGGTGGATTTTTTTGTGGACTATTGCAGACATACAGCATTTGAGGGTTAATGAAAAAGATGGGAGTGAAGATGATGGTTTTAATATAAAATAAAGAGTTCTCTTAAATTTTTTTTTATAAATTTTGAGATAAGTATTAATTATTTTAATTCGATTTAATGGTATTCTTTATTTAAGGATGCTAAAAGTAATATTTCACTAAGGCATCAATTGAATTCGCAGAAAACTTTACTTCAACTTAGTCAAGCATTGTTTTCTGTTTAGAAATCTGAAATGCAAATTCCCGATTCCTTCAATTTAATTTTAAATCCTGTAACGTAAAATCGAAACTATTCGGAAATAACTATGCATCAGAATATTAGATTTTATTTTGTTCCCTTTTCAAGTAATAGCAGAATCCAAAAATGAAAATGTAAAATATGATAAACAAGATTTTTCTTTCGATTGCGAATAGACTTGAAAGGTTGCCAACAATAATAATAATTGGTGAAATGTTTAATATGAAAGCAAGGATGAATAATGTTGTTAAATTTACAAATGACTAAGCCAATTTTACCAACCATTGTTCCATTATTTTCAGCATTCTGAAGTTTTAATTTATGAAGCTAATAATCCTGAATGAAAATCCCATAACTGAGCGTAATGCCCTTTTTTCTCTAATAAATCATTATGATTCCCTTGCTCAACAATTCTTCCTTCTTTTAATACAACTATTTCCGTACAATTTTTTATTGTGGTTAAACGATGAGCGATGATAATAATTGTTTTTCCGTTATTTTTGAAGAGCTCCAAAGTGTCATATACTTTTTTTTCACTTAAAGTGTCCAATGAAGCTGTCGCTTCATCGAGTATTAATATTTCAGGATTTCTGTATAAAGCACGGGCAATCGCAATCCGTTGTCTTTGCCCCCCTGAAAGATTAACCCCTTGTTCATGTAAAATGGTATGATATGTTGCCGGTAATTTTTCCACAAATTCATGAATCCCCAGTTGTTGGGATAGAGCCAGAATTCTTTGTATATCAGGCTCGAAATCACCAATGGCTATATTTTCAATTACTGTTCCTTCAAAAAGATCTATTTGTTGGGGAACAACTGATACCATTTTTCTAAGACTTTGGTTACTGATATATTTGATATCGATTCCTCCTATAGAAATAGTACCAGATGTTAATGGGTAAAGATTTTGCAAAAGTGATAATAGGGTTGATTTT
The DNA here is from genome assembly GCA_043745885.1 of Bacteroidota bacterium. Lineage (GTDB taxonomy): Bacteria > Bacteroidota > Bacteroidia > Chitinophagales > Chitinophagaceae > Sediminibacterium. The sequence goes on from JAYTSC010000130.1 coordinate 9,788, forward strand.
CCACAACCACTTTCACCTACGATGGCAGTAATAGATCCTTTCTTAATACATAAATTAAGCTCTTCAAAAACCCTTATTCTTGTGCCGTATCTAAATTGTACACCCTGAAATCCAATATCTCCAATTTTATCTGGAGTAAGTATTATTTTATCGACATTAGATGCTTCTGTTTCCAAATCAAGGATTTCAAATAATCGATCAGCTGCAATTAAGGCTTCCTGAATATTTTTGTTTGCACCAATCAATGAAGTAGCTGGGCCTGTAAAATAGCCGATCAAAGCATAAAAAGACAAAAGTTCACCTGGACTTAATTCTCTATTAATTACAAAATAACTTCCTGCCCAAAGAATTAGAATGGTAAATAGACGAGTAATAAATTCAGAGCTGGTTCCAAGATAAATGCCTCTTATGCTACTTTTATAAATGCTTTCCAATAGAATAATAAAACGATTTTCAGTTTTGATATTTGCATATTCTTCCAAGCCAAATCTTTTAATTGTGCCTGCTGCATTAAGACTTTCTACTAATTGCGATTCCAATCCTGCACTGTTCTCCATCAAAATACGTTGCCATTTCTTATTTATTATATTACTAATCCAGTATATTAATAAATACATTGGAATGATAAACAGAATGAAAATTGCTAATTTCCAATAATACAAAAACATTAATCCAATAGAAAACCCTACAATAAACACATTCACAATCATATTTAATGCCACATCGTTTATAAACATCCTAATTTTTACTGCATCATTTATTCGGCTAATTATTTCGCCAACACGCATCGTATCAAAAAATCTTTGAGGCAAGTTTAGTAAGTGTTTATAGTAACCTAAGATTAGGTTGGCATCTATTTGCTGACCGGTTTGGAGACCTAATATAGTTTTAAAACTTCCAATGAATAATTGAAATAGTAATATTACTAGCATTATGATGCTTAATAAGTTTAATAACCTTGTATTGCCATCTACTAACACAAAATCAATAATTTTTTGAAGATAGATTGAGGTTGACAATCCTAAGAGGGTATATACCAACGCGCCAATTAATGCTTGAAACATTATTGCTCTATGCGGTTTTATTAGCACCCAAAAACGTATGCTATTTGAAACTTTTTGATTCCCGGGAGAAAAGTTAGTACTTGGTAATAAGATAACGACTACTCCTGTCCATTCTTTTACAAAATCGGTTAATTTTCTTTTATGAATTTCGCCATCACCGGGATCCATTAAAATAATATATTTTTTAGATACTTTATAAATAACCAAAAAGTGTTGTAAGCCATCATTTACAATTACATGCACAATGGCGGGTAAGGGTATTTTTGAGAGGCTCTCTATTGGCCCTTTGGCTCCTTTAGCTTGTAAGCCGAGTTGTTCTGCTGCTTCTATTAAACCAAGTATATTTGTTCCTCGTTTATCGGTACCTGCATATTGTCTGATACGACTTAAAGGCAAGTGTAGATGATAATAAGATGCCACAGAAGCCAAACAGGCTGCTCCACAGTCAGTGATATCTCTTTGTTTTTTCTTTATACGATTTGTCACCTAATAGCCGTTATGATTTTGATGGGGCATGTGGATTTAGCCAATCATCTAATTTATCAAACAATAATTGCCAGAAACTCCGACGGGTAACAATAAAACTTGCCTGGAATACCAGCCCTTTTTTAAGCACCGCCAAAAGGCCATTTTTTAAATGAAGTTGAGCACTATCAAAGCTGCATCGAACGATAAATAATGGTTTATTATCTTTTGTAATAAAATCATTATCAATACTTAAAACTTTCCCATTTAATACACCAAAATAGTTATAATCAAAAGCATCGATTCTATATTGAACATTTTGACCGATTTTTAATAATCCTATGTCTTTAGTCGATAAATAGCATTCACCAATCAGACTTCCTTCTGGAGATATAGTGCAAATAACTTCATTTGCTTGTAACAATCCACCTGCGTAATGTTTATAAATGCCTTGAAGATAACCGGTAGTAGGCGATTTTATTGTGTTATATCCTCTATTTGAGTTCAATTTATTAAGTTGTTCCTTATGCTGAGAGAGTTCAAATTTATTTTTTACAATTTCTTGTTGCCAGTAACTTTGTTGTCCATTCATAAATGAATTTATTGTAGCAATTACTTTTTCCTGATTATTTTTAATATCAAAAAATTCTTTTGGAGAAATCACTTTTTCTACGAAAAGTGATGTATTTATTTCAACTTCCTTTGTTGCTTTTTTGAGAAGTATTTCATGTTCCTCTTTCTGGCGAAGAAAATGACTCAATTGTACTTTATAAATTGGAGAAGATAATAAATTTTGTGTGTTCTCATTCAAGGATAAAGTTGTAAGTAACTCGAGATCTTTAATGAATTGTTTTCGCTGACCAATTTCAAAATTTGTTTGTGTTTGTATACTATTTGAAGTTAAATCCTTCATGCGAATGATAGAAGTACCTATTTGTACTCTATCTCCTTCCTTATAAAATATGGTATCAATTATACCCGTGATCATTGGTCTAATTTCTGTTCTTTCATTTTTAGGTCTAGTTATGCCACTTGCTTTTATTGAAATGTCTGATTCAAGAAAAGGGAGACTTAGGATAGAGAGAATAATAAACAATAGAAAAGTTATATATAAAGCATAGCTATTTCTGCCAAACTTTGGAAAATATGAAATGGAGTTTGTTTCGATGAAATGAGAGGGTAATATCATAAGTAATGAGTTAAGAATTAACCAGTTATTCTAGAGTTAACTATTCCATTTTACTTAGTATTGAATCCATCTATAAAACCATGATATATATCATGCCAGTTATATATTATTGAAAATAGTATAAGACAAAAAATAATGATTAATATATATTTATTTCTTTTCATGGCTTCAGATTTTATGATTATTTAGAATGCTTAAGGTTTAATGAATAAAATATACAAAAGTGGATATTGATTATAAAGAGGAGTGGATTTTCACTCCTCTTTATTTTGTCAATTTGCTGATTACCCCAATGCAGAATGCATGGCTTTTGATCCGGCACTTTGATGATACTTGTTATGTGAGGCATTGTGCAAATCATCTGATACACCTCTCATTGTTCCTCCAATAACATAAAATATCCAATACCAGGCTGTTTCGCCTCCATTGATTTCATTTGCTTGTTCAAAAGTTAACGGTTGTAATTCTGAACTAAAATTTTTAAGTTCCATAATTTTTTAATTTAAAGTGAATTAATATAATTCTTGTCAAAAAGAAAACCCTTAATGTCTTGGTTTTTTGCCATTCCAACCATCACTAAAGCCCTCTCTTATATCTCCAAAATTACTTACTGCCGACCAAAAGACTGAAGCACCGCTTATGGCTTTGGACCACCAAGACAGACCACCATTTATTTCAACCGATTCCTTAGTTTCGATAGGATTTAATCCCATTTCTTTTAATTCCATAGTTTTCATAAAATTTGTTTTTGTTTTCCCCTTATTTTTCGCAGTATGCATGGGTATCGGAGGATTTGTAATTGCCCATTTACCATTGGCCAAATGATGCATCAAATTTCAACCGGGCATTCCTACTTCCCAACTAATTAACCCATAACTATGTTATAGAAACTGACAGGTATTTACGGGTACAAATTTTATGGTTTAAATACTAAAAATATAGCGTGTTTTCACCCTATTTATTTAATAGTAAAGTTGATAGTATTGTACACCTTTTTACTTATCAATATTTCACATATATGTACCAGAGAAGCGAAGAAAGAATGCGTATTGCACGAAATATCCGGCTTATAAGAGAGCTGCGTAATTTTGATCAGCGTTATGTAGCTTCTGAATTGGAAGTTGGCCGATCAACTCTTTCAACCTGGGAAAATGGCCTAACTGAAGTGAAAATTGAAACCTTAATCAAATTGGCTGTAATTCTAAAATTGGAAAATTACCGGCAGATTATTGATTTTGACCCGGATTCTCTCTTTAGTAAAAAATAAAGGGTTGAGTTTTTAATAAAGCCTTTTAGGTTAAATTTATTGTTACCTGAGATATTCCTATGTATCTATCTGTTTATTTTTTTTAACACATAGGAGATACATAGGAATATCTCAGGTAGCATAAAATGCCAACTGTTGGTTATTCTGAAACTAACCATTTCTTATAGTTCAAAAGGTTAATAATTTTGCTTTCAATTCTAGAAATAGCTAGGATATTTGGAGATATGTTTTAGCAGCTTTTTTGTCTTTTTCTAACTGATCTTTTAAGGCATCCAGTCCTGTAAACTTAATTTCACTGCGAATATAATGGTGCACGAAAACTTGTAAAACCTCTCCATAAATACTTTTGTCAAAATCAAAAATGTTCACTTCAATTACGCGTTTCTTGCCATCAACAGTTGGCCTGTAGCCAATATTCATCATACCCTGTAAATTCTTACTGGCGTCACTATTATATATCTCCTTCAAATCTAACTCCAAACCCAAAACGCCAAACGCCAAACTTCTTACTGTTACAGCATATACGCCATTTGAGGGTATTAATTTCTCTTCACTACTGATTTGGAGATTCGCGGTTGGATAACCAAGGGTTCTACCAACCTTATTTCCTTCTACAACTGTTCCTTCAAAAAAATAGGGATAGCCTAAAAATGTATTGGCTATAAGCATATCAGAATCTAAAATGGCATGCCGTATCTTGGTTGAACTAATCACAATTTCATTCGATAATTGTTCTGAAATTTCTTTCACTTCAAAACCGAGTTTTTCGCCAAAAGATTTCAATAAATGATAATCGCCTATTCGTGCCTTGCCAAAACGATGGTCATACCCAATGATTACTGTATGTGGATGAAAAGTAGTAAAGAGAAAATCGTGTATATATTGCTCGGCTGTTTGATTTGCAAACTGATGATCAAAACGAACAACGACCAGGTGGTCAATATCGGCTGCCTCCAACAGCATTATCTTTTCTTCCAAGGTATTTAACAATTTTACTTCCCCCAGAGTTGATGAAATGATTTTTCTGGGATGTGGATCAAAAGTGATGATCACCGTTTCTCCACCAATTTTGGCTGCCTCAGACTTTAATTGAGCAATAATTTGTCTGTGCCCCAAATGAACCCCATCAAATGTTCCAATAGTAACCACAGTCTTGTTGCCTATCGGTAGTAACCCTGTTAAATCACGATGTACCTTCATAAATGGGTTCAAAAGTAAGAAGGAAAGTCGAAAATGTTAGGGTACTAGGAACACTGAAACGGGGAAATACTAAAAGTTGAATGAAATAAGACCGGATAAAAATTAGTAATTGCATGGAAAAACACTTTTTTCTGATAATATCTTCTTTCCAATGACAGTTCTTTCGTACTTACCTTCTACCTGACTTCTTCACTCATTTCTTAATTTGTACATTTGCACAAATCAGAAATTCTCAAAATGTCATTATACGCACAAAGGGGGGTATCGGCCCAGAAAGAAGAAGTACATGCTGCAATCCAAAAATTAGACAAGGGATTGTATCCTAATGCTTTTTGTAAGATATACAATGATTTTTTAGGAGGCGACCCAAATTGGGTTAACATCATGCATGCTGATGGTGCAGGAACCAAAAGTATTTTAGCCTATCTCTATTGGAAAGAAACCGCTGATTTGTCTGTTTGGAAAGGAATTGCACAAGATTCAATAGCCATGAATCTTGATGACCTGCTTTGTGTAGGTGTTACAGATAATATATTGTTTTCTTCAACTATTGATCGAAATAAACTAGTCATTCCGGGAGAAGTCTTGAAAGCATTGATTGATGGCACACAGGAATTCTTTGATCAATTAAAAACCTATGGGGTAAATATTCATTACTTGGGAGGTGAAACTGCTGATGTTGGTGATGTGGTGAGAACGATTGCTGTAAATGGTACCATGACTGCGCGATGGCCTAAAAATAAACTGGTTACCAACGATAAAATAGCTTCAGGAAATGTGATTATTGGTTTTAGCAGCTCGGGGATGGCATCCTATGAAACCGAATACAATAGCGGTTTGGGCAGTAATGGTTTAACCAGTGCCAGGCATGATGTTTTAGATAAGTATTATGCTGAAAAATATCCGGAATCGTTTGAACCCACATTGCCTGATCAAGTTGTGTATATTGGAAAGAGTAGAATGGAAGAGGAAATGAAAATTGAAGGAGAAAAAATCTCTGTAGGAAAATTATTGCTCTCCCCCACAAGAACCTATGCTCCTTTATTGAAAGTATTGCTTGAAGAATATTTTGATGAAATTACAGGATTGATTCATTGTAGTGGCGGAGGTCAAACTAAATGTATGAAATACCTTCCTCAGCCATTGGCAATCGTGAAAGATAATTTGTTTGAAATACCAGCCATTTTTCAGTTAATCCAACAAAATTCGGGAGCTGATTTCAAAGAAATGTACCAAGTGTTTAATATGGGCCATCGGTTGGAAGTATTTACCAATGAAGCAGTTGCAGATAAAATGATTTCCATAGCCCGTTCTTTTCATATTGAGGCAAAGATTATTGGAAGGGTTGAACCTGCCATTACGGCTTCTTTGTTGCTGAAAGGGAGTTTTGGGGAGTTACGGTATTAGAAAGGTAATTGGACTTTGATCAGGTAAATGGTTAAACAAAAAACCTAAGGTAGAAAAACATTTTTAACAATACTTCTTAATAACAAATACTAATTTAGTGCTATGTCAGACGTTGTAGTTTCCATCGAGAATGCAAATATTTTTCAGGGAGATTCATTAATTCTTCGTGATGTAAATTTTACGGTTCATAAGGGAGAATTTATTTATTTGATTGGTAAAACTGGTACTGGGAAAAGCAGTTTATTGAAAACCTTGTATGGAGAATTAACTTTAACTGAGGGTAATGCAACGGTGGTGGGCTTTGACCTTAGAAAAATGGATTGGAAAAAAGTTCCTTTTCTTCGCCGAAATCTGGGGGTGGTTTTTCAGGACTTTCAATTACTTACAGACAGAAATGTATATGACAACCTCAAATTTGTTTTAAAAGCCACAGGATGGAAAGATGAACGATTAATTGAGGAGAAGATCAATGATGTTTTAGACAAAGTGGGCTTAAAAAGCAAAGGTTTTAAAATGCCCTTTGAAATGAGTGGTGGTGAACAACAACGGGTTGATATCGCCAGAGCGCTTTTAAACTCGCCAAAACTAATTCTGGCTGATGAGCCAACCGGTAATCTAGATCCCGAAACCAGCGATGAGATCATGCAACTCCTTATTCAAATAGCCAAAGATTATGGAACAACCGTATTAATGGCCACACACGATTATTTGGTTATAAATAGTTATCC
>JAYTSC010000131.1:0-3801 GCA_043745885.1 Bacteroidota bacterium
ATCTCAATTAACGGAAATTCAGTTCCGACTTCATCTGATACTTCTGCCGGATTTTCGCTGAGTAATATCAAAAGTATTGAACTTGTAATAACCGGTGCAACAAACTATGATTTAGATATGCTTGATGTAAATGCTACTATTGATCCAATGGTCATTTGTTCTAATCTGGTAAAAAATGCTTCTTCTAAAAAATACAAAGAACTAAAAGCCATTCATGAAAAGGAGCATAGGTCTTATTTTGAGCGAGTGCATTTTTCTTTGGGGGATGATGTCAATGCTATCTTCCCAACCGATGAACGACTGGCAAAACTAAAACAGGGTTCTGCCGATAATGGCTTACTTGCTTTGTACTATCAATATGGCCGATACTTGTTAATGGGATCATCAAGAAAACCTGCCCGACTACCTGCTAATTTGCAGGGTATATGGAATGATTTGTATGAAGCTCCCTGGAATGCAGATTTTCATACCAATATCAATTTACAAATGAATTATTGGCCGGCAGAATCAAGTAACCTTTCAGAGACAAGTGTGGTTTTAGCAGAATTTCTTAAAAAGTTAGTTGTTCCGGGTACACAAACTGCAAAAGAAATGTATGGTGCAAAAGGTTGGACCATACATCACTTAACTGATCCCTTTGGAAGAACAGGTGTAATGGATGGTGTATGGGGAATGACTGCAATGGATGGTCCGTGGATGACTCTTTCCGTATTTGATCATTTCGACTTTACACAAGACACTAATTTTTTAAAAAAAGTGGCCTATCCCATGACAAAAGGCTCTGTTGAGTTTGTCTTGGATTATTTGGTAAAATCTCCGGAAGGTTATTTAGTTACCAATCCTTCACACTCACCTGAAAATACATTTTATGTTCCCGGAACCGACAAAAAAGAAAAGTCACAGATGACCTATGCGCCAACTATGGATGGGCATATCATCAATGCCCTTTTTAATAATTTTATTCGTGCAGCCGGCATTTTACAAATCGATAATGAGTTGGTACAAAAAGTTAAAAAGGCTCAGAAACAATTACCCCCTTTAAAAGTAGCTGTCAATGGTACTTTGCAAGAATGGATAGAAGATTATGAGGAAGTAGATCCTGGGCATCGGCATATGTCGCATTTACTGGGATTATATCCTTTGAACTTAATTTCTCCAAGAGACCCTGTGTTTTTTGAAGCTGCCAAAAAAACTTTAGCCAGACGACTTTCCAATGGTGGAGGGCATACCGGATGGAGCAGGGCATGGATCATTAGTTTATATGCCCGATTATTGGAACCGGAAAAAGCACTTGAAAATCTACAGGAACTTTTGAAGAAAAGTACGCATCCCAATTTATTTGATACCCATCCGCCTTTTCAGATTGATGGAAATTTTGGAGGCACCGCAGGTATCGCCGAAATGTTATTACAATCTCAGAATAATGAATTCCAATTGCTACCTGCCTTACCGGCAGCCTGGAAGGAGGGTTCTATACATGGAATTAGAGCAAGAGGTGCTTGTATGCTAAACCTTGATTGGAAAGAAGGAAAACTAAGTTCCGTATCTGTTAAGTCTGATAAAGGCGGCAGATTTAAAATTCGTTACAGAACGGAAACAAAAATCATAACATTGAAAGCAAATGAATCGATAATGCTTACCGGAGACCTGAAATAGAATAAAAAACCCAAGAAAAGAAATGAATAAAAATTCGGTAAAATTTTTAATAGCAATAAGACTTTTATAATTAAGCTATACTCTTATTTTTTCAATCTTTTTTTAGGTATCTGTTTTATTAACCAATCAGTAAATTCCTTAGCAGCTATCCCATTCTGATAATTAGCATTGAGTCTGTCATTAACAATGTATTCATTATAGATCCATGGGTCTCCAATGGCAAATATGGTGCCTTTGCCATATTTGGCTGTGGCCATTATTATATCGCTTTTGTCCTCAAGAATTGAACGGGCCGTACCTTTAATGGCGATAGTTGAAATGCCTTTTAAATACAAAACTTTGGCATTGCTGAAAATTTCATGTTGTTCAGGTACATTAATTCTGCCAACTGAAATGTCCTTTAATACTGTGTTACGAACCTTATCTGTAAAGCGAATGCCAAAGGCTTCTGCTAACAAATTAAAATGAGGTAATTCATTGTTGGCAGAATCATTGGTCATCATAACCAGAACACCCCCCTGTTTTACCCAATGGCTGATCACTTTTACATAATCTGCATTCATGTAGTTGGGCGTTGGAGATTCTTTTGAATTATCGGGGTCTGTTATAATATAAATATCTGTTCCTTTCAATCCATCAACTGTTGGGGCAACGGTAAGACTTTTTAGTTTTACGCCTTTGCTTGTAAAAATATCTCCCCATATAGAATAGCCATTAATGCTTTTATCCTCCCATATATAATGAAATCTTACTTTAATACTATCGGCATTTTTTTTATACTCGTTATTAAAGAAATAATCAAGTGTTACGGTTTTTTGTTGTGCATAGGAACTACTTAATGTAAAAAAAGCTGAAAAAGCAAAAAAAAGAAAAAAATATTTCATAACTGAAAGGGTTTAGTGCATAGAATAGATAATCCTAAAATGCTCATCCGGTTATTTAAAAGTAGGCTCTTTCAGTTACTATTAACTAACAAAAATCAAGATTTAAGCGAAATCGATTTCGTAGATATTTATGTACTAGTTAAAGGATTTACTAAAACCTTTAACTTAAGTTTATTATTGAAAGTAATTGATCCGGTCTCATTTGATTACTTTTTCATTCTTCATTGCTAAACCAAAACAGCCAATTATGAGAATTTTTTTTCTACTTTCCATGCTAATGTGTTTAATCACAAGCGTAGCCTGGACTCAAAACATGCAACTAACAGGCCGGGTGCTTACCACGGAAAATGGGGCAGGCCTATCAGGTGTCAGTGTTGCAATTAAGGGAACAACCAAAGGTGTTGTAACTGATGCTGATGGTAAGTTTACTATCAACATCCCTGCAAAAGGAAGGACGGTTCTAATGATTAGTTCTGTTGGCTTTGTTAAACAGGAAATTAGTGTAGACAGCCAAAAACCATTAACCATTAACTTAGTAGCAGAGGTAAAAGCTTTGGATGATATTGTGGTTGTAGGATATGGTGAACGAAAAAAACGTGACCTGACAGGTGCGCTTTCTTCCATTCAGTCAAAAGATATCGTAAGAGCTAATCCAACACTTGCAGCAAAAGCCATTCAAGGAACTGTTGCCGGTGCTACTGTTACAAAAGCAAGTAACCGACCGGGTGCAACTTATAACATTACGATAAGAGGTGAAAACACGATTAATAACTCAACTCAACCATTAATCGTAATTGATGGATTGATGGGTGGTGACTTAAATAACCTAAATCCAAACGATATTCAGTCAATGGATATATTGAAAGATGCCTCTTCAACTTCTATTTATGGGGCAAGAGGTGCCAATGGAGTGGTTATCGTTACCACTAAGAAAGGTATTGCGGGAAAACCAAAAGTTAGTTATGATGGATATGTAGGTGTAAAATATTTATCTCATGTTCCTAAATTAAGAACTACAGCAGAATTTTATAAGTTGAATTATACAGATAGGATTGCTGAGGGTCTAGCGCCAAACGTATTCACTATTGCTGAACAGGCAAATATTGATAATAACAGAACCACTGATTGGGCAGATCTGGCAACCGATCCGGGCTTGCAAACCAGTCATAACTTAAGTGTTGCCGGTGGAAGTGATAAAACAACTTATCGTTTTTCTGTAGGTTATTTAAATGAGCAGGGAAATGTATTGTACACCGGCTTT
>JAYTSC010000132.1:0-5374 GCA_043745885.1 Bacteroidota bacterium
CCACAAACCACAAACCACAAACCACAAACCACAAACCACAAACCACAAACCACAAACCACAAACCACAAACCACAAACCACAAACCACAAACCATGACCCAAGCACATCATCTCAAAATTTATACCGATGGTGCAGCAAGGGGAAACCCGGGACCCGGAGGTTATGGTATTGTTTTGTTGTGGGGTGATAAGCAAAAAGAATTATCTGCCGGTTACCGTCTCACTACAAACAACCGTATGGAATTGATGGGGGTAATTGTAGCATTACATTCCTTAACTAAAAAAAACATTCCTGTCACTATTTATACGGATAGCAAGTACATTGTTGATTCTGTTGAGAAAAAGTGGCTAGACAACTGGATTAAAACTGATTTCAAAGGAGGTAAAAAAAATAAAGATCTTTGGATAAAGTACCATACCATCTCCAAACAATTTACGATTCGTATTGTGTGGGTGAAAGGTCATGCAGATAACAAAATGAATAACCGATGTGATGAACTGGCCACAGTAGCAGCAGATGGCCGTAATCTTTTAGTGGACGAATGGTATGAGATGGAAAATGGTTGACTTATTTTTTCAACACATAGGAAGAATAGGCTGACAAAGAAAACATAGCTATTTCCCTTTTCGAACTAATTAACTATTGGGTAAATAAACATCCATAAATTAATAAACCGCAAACTCCGGAATATATAAAAAAATCTGCAACTCCCTGCCTGAACGGATGGGAAGGTGTGGCTAAAAATTATCCAAAAGGATTAAGAATGTAATTTTTTACCCAACCAATTTTGTAAAATATAATAGGTTCCAAACAAAACTGCAGAGAATACAATGGTTGCAATGATACTATTGTAATAAAAGGGCAAAGCATCTTGATAACATAAAAATAATCCCGAAAGGGTATGTGGCCGGTTTAGACCAAAACCTTTGTTGCTAGCCCAAACCAGGAAATTAGAAATGAGAAAATAAGTAGTTGGTGCAGCCAATGCTGCTAAAACAATCCCTAATACCTTCTTTGTATTAATTAGAAAGCCAAAACAGGTTATTCCAACAAATAACAAATAATTAATCCATTGTCCTTCATAAAAACCCATAATACTGGTTAAACCATTCACATACAATAGTTGGTATAAACAATCGGATATCAGCATAGATAATAAGGGTAAGGCAAATGCCCATTTTTTATTTTTTACAAACAAAACACCACTAAAAAGGCCAATAGCCATCTGCGGGGCAAAACCCATTGGGCGATTTGGTAAAATACGGTAGACTGCTGAAACAAATACCATTAATAGAAGAGAAAGTATGAACTGTTTATTAATTTTCATCTGATTATTATTTCTTGGCAAAAATAGGCGATTAATAGTTTGACTGCGACTCAATTTTCCTCATTTTGTGTATAAGCTTTAGAATTAATTGATTGGCAGACTATATGTATGAGGCATTATTTATTATTTCTGGTACGAATGCCTTAAAAATAGTACAATTTCCGGATGCCTGAATTGTATAGGATTCATCAGCAAAAACTGCAAAAGCTTCTCCCCTTTTCAAAACCAACGAATTATTCACAACAATGCCACCTTCTGTTACGATAAAAATCTCAAAGGAAGATGTTTTACTTTGATAAGAAATAGTTGCTGAAAGTTGTAATTTGGCAATACCAAAATCGGCTACCGGGCAGTGATATATTTTTTCGCCCGGTAAAATGGTATTCCCTTGCATTACCTGCGGTTCAATGCTTTCAAAAATGGTATGTTTCATCAACTCCAATACATCAATATGTTTGGGAGTTAAACCTGCCCTTAATACATTATCGCTATTCGCCATCAACTCAATGCATTGGCCCTCCATATAAGCATGTGGGATACCCGCCTGTTGAAAAACCGCCTCTCCCGGATTAACTTTCACAATATTGAATAAATATATCGAAAATATAGCTCGATCTATATCACCTATTTCAGCACTATCATTATACAGCTTTGCAATCCACCAACCAGGCATCTCTTTAGTCAAATTACCTTCTCTTTTCCTGCGAATTTCACGTTTGATCAAATTAGTAAGCATTGAATTAATATCTATTTGCTTCAATTCCATTACAAAGCGGTACATTTCTTTCAGTCCCTCTCTTCTGAAAAAAGGCAGTAAGACATTGAATTCCGGTACTTCTTCTAATATTTTCTCTATCACTTCCTGCTTCCTAAAGCCATGAAGTAACCAAAACTCACTTAAAGCCACCATCACTTCGGGTTTATGATTTCTATCTTTATAATTTCGATTGATAGCATCTCTTGGAATTCCCTCAGCCTCTTCTCTTTCATATCCACTTTCTGCCTCCGTTTTAGTTGGGTGGACTTGTATAGATAGAATTTCTCTCACATCCTGAACTTTGAATAGATAAGGAAGTCCACCAAATGAATCGTAAACCCTTTTTGAGATTACCCTGTCCGGATTTTCTTTAATTATTGAATGGAGTGAAATATCTCCCCCATTTGTTATCAGCTCAGAAGGTGCTAAATGGTGATCGCCCATCCAATATTCTGCAAATGGCCTATGTTCAGAATTATTGATGCCTAACAGGGCCGGTATAAAATCATAACCACCCCAGGCATAGTTAAATACCTTCCCTTTGAGCTTATAAATCCCGGTTTCAGTCTCCATTAGTGTATTTTTTACAAGTATTTTCCTATAACGTCTAAAACAAAATTATCGTGTTCATATCGGTATTTTTAAGAAAATTTTAGCCCATTTATGAACCATAACCAAATTACTGGCAAAAAAGGCGAAGATTGGGCAGCTTCATATCTGGTCAAAAAGGGATTTACCCTAGTTGAAAGAAACTGGCGATTTCGTCATTGGGAAGTGGATATCATAGCCTCGAAAGACAAATTCCTTCATTTTATTGAAGTGAAAACAAGGAATTCTATACGATACGGAAGACCGGAAGAAAGCATTACAAAATTTAAAATGAGTAATCTTCGTAATGCTGCCGAAGAATACCAATACCAACACCAGGAATGGAAATATATTCAGTTTGATGTACTTGCCATTACTTTACTGAATGAAGAAGTAAAAGAGATATTTATGATTGAGGATGTGTATTTTTAATTTAGGAATTAGGAATTAGGAATTTATTTAACTGCTTGGAGAAAAACTAATTAGTATAAAAAGAAAAAAATGAACATACAAAAAGCCGAAACCGATGGAGACATTTTAAAATGCTGGAATGCTTTACATGAATTAAGGCCCCAGCTTTTGGAGGCTTCATTTCTTAATTTGATAAAAGAGATGCTGCTGGAAGGATACCAGCTTGCTTTTGTTGAAGGCAAAGATGGAATTGCTCATTCTATTATTGGATTTAGATACCTTCAATTTACGTATAATGGTAAACACTTTTATATTGATGACCTATCCACATTGCCCCATGCAAGAGGAAAAGGTTATGGTGGAATTTTGTTAGATTATGTTTGCAATTTAGCTAAACAGAAAGGTTATGGTTTTGTTACCCTAGACTCAGGACACCAACGTTTTGTTGCGCATAAACTTTATCTAAACAAAGGATTTACTATCTCATCACATCATTTCTCGAAAAAAATTATTCAATAGAATTTAAAGTAGTTCGAATGACTACTTTACACTTTTAACTTCTAACTTTTAACTTCTAACTTCTAACTACTTAAGCCTCTCCATCATCTTTTCCACCATTTTAAATGTAGCAGGGCAATATTCAATATTCTGTTGATGAACATGTATATATTCGACCATTTTCTTTTTCTTTAAGTAAGGGAATCCGGCACAGTCTGAAGGTCGAACTTCATAGATGCTACACATGTTGTTGCTTACATTGAGGAACTGACAAGGTTGTTTTTTATTAACCCAATCTTTATCTGTTTTTTCGTAAACAAGCCATTTATTAGTGAATTCAGCGGGTGAGATGTCAAAATGTTCTGCAATTCTCTTTATATCCTTTTTTGTAAAAGTGGGTGTCATGGATTTACAACAGTTAGCACAACTTAAACAATCCACTTCTTTCCAAACCTCTGCATCAATGGTTTCTGCAAGGTTATCCAATCCACGGGGAGGATTTTTTTCGATCTTACTTAAAAAGCGTTTTAATTTTTTTTTATGATACCTTACTTTTTGCTTGAATGAGCGGAGATTAACTTTCATTGATATAGTTGAGAAAATTTACTAGTTGAAATATTTTGAAAACACAATATCGTGTACCTTTCCCTCAATTCCAAAAGTTCTAAAAAACTAACCAATACTGTTAACATGTGGGATGCCTATAAAAAGGGTTACAAGGCCTGGCTCAGACTAGAAAAATCGCTTAGTGATAACTCAGTGGAAGCCTATCTGCGTGATGTGAAAAAGCTAACTGATTATTTACAAGTAACGAATCAATTAGCCTCGCCTGCTGAAATTGAACTAATCCATTTGCAACAATTTGTAAAGTGGATAGGCGAATTAGGTATGACGGCTACTTCACAAGCTAGAATCATTTCAGGTATCAGGGGATTCTATAAATATTGTTTGGTTGAACAAATCACAAAAACTGATCCCTCTACTTTATTAGAGGCACCAAAAACAAGGAGAAAACTTCCGGATATATTAACCTTTGAAGAAATTGAACTGGTGATCGCACAAATAGACCAGAGCAAACCGGATGGGGTAAGAAATAAAGCAATATTAGAAACTTTGTATAGTTGTGGACTAAGAGTAAGTGAAGTAATCAATTTAAAACTTTCGGGATTATATTTAGACGTAGGTTTTATAAGGGTAATTGGCAAAGGAGATAAGGAGAGATTGGTACCTATTGGTCGTGATGCCATAAAATATATCAAAATTTATAAAGAAAATACCAGGGTTCATCAGCCTATTCAAGAAGGGTTTGAAGACATCCTTTTTCTAAACAAGAGAGGAAAAAACCTAAGTCGTGTAATGATTTTTTACATAATTAAAGAAATGGCTTCAAAGACCGGAATCACCAAGCATATTTCCCCCCATACCTTTCGCCATTCCTTTGCCACACATTTGGTGGAAGGAGGTGCCGATTTACGTGCTGTTCAGGAAATGATGGGGCATGAAAGTATTACCACAACAGAGATTTATACGCATTTAGATAGGGACTTTTTAAGGGATACTTTGCAACGTTTTCATCCTGCATTTCAATCTTCTTAAATAAAGCTACTTCCAAAAAATACTGTAATTTTGCATAGCCTAAAACAAACATATGAAAAAAATAATTTTTACCGTTGCCCTACTTAGCAGCATTTCTGCTTTTGCACAGGTTAGAATGCCTGCACCAAGTACTACCCAAAAGGTTACGCAGAATTTTGGTCTGGGTACTATTGAATTAATTTACTCTCGGCCTAAC
>JAYTSC010000133.1:0-2129 GCA_043745885.1 Bacteroidota bacterium
CCACTAGCTTTTGTATCAACATGACATTTGCCACGTAACACTACCCTTCCTCGGCCTGTTAATAGTCCTTGTCTTACACCTTCCATGCCATAGATTACACCACCTGTCGGAAAATCAGGTGCTTTAACAAAATTGATGAGGTCTTCGATCAATATATCCTTGTTTTCAATATAGGCGATACAACCATCCACTACTTCACCTAAGTTGTGTGGCATCATGTTGGTAGCCATGCCTACTGCAATACCCGAAGAACCATTTACCAATAACTGTGGAATGCGAGTAGGAAGTACAGTGGGCTCTTTTAAAGAATCATCAAAGTTAAACTGGAAGTCTACTGTGTCTTTTTCAATATCGTCTAGCATTGCTTCGGCTATACGCTGTAAACGGGCTTCTGTATAACGCATAGCTGCCGGAGGGTCGCCATCCTGGTTGCCAAAATTTCCCTGTCCATCCACCAACGTGTATCGCATGGTCCATTCCTGGGCCATCCGAACTACTGTATCATAAATGGATGCATCGCCATGGGGGTGATATTTACCCATTACTTCACCAACGATACGTGCAGACTTTTTATAAGGTTTGTTACTGTTATTTCCCAATTCGCTCATAGCAAATAAAACACGACGGTGAACGGGTTTAAACCCATCTCTTACATCGGGAAGTGCCCGACCTACTATCACCGACATCGAATAATCGATGTAAGCGGTTTTCATTTGTTCCTCAATATTTACCTTAATAATTCGATCGGAATCGTTGGTTTTTTCAGGTAGCTGGTTCTCTTCCATGTGTGTATCCTCGTTCTGTATTTAGATTCAATGACAGGGTGCAAAACACACCTGTTTTCTAGGATGGCGAAGATAGCTTTTCTAGGGGTGAAAATGCTGTTAAAAATGAGGATTTTTTAAGTGTTTTATCCACAGATGTGGAAGATGGAAAAGTAAGCAGTTTGCTATTATAAAAAAAGGTCTCTTTTTAGTGGAAACCCTTTACAGTATTCAGTTTTACCGGACTAATTTGTTTTTTTGATACTACTTCCCCCACTTTTAGGAACTCTTGAATTAGCTGCACCTTTTTAATAAATATCACAACCACCACTTGCCTAACCAGTAATCTGGTTATTAACCTTAATTCTAACAGCACTTCCCCCACTTGTTACCAACATGGTAATAATTAGCTATCATTTCATTTTCATGAATATCAGAACCACCCTTTGGCAGGTAGGGTATTTGCATTCTCATCGCGTATCGTTTTTTGTAGCCGAAATGCTTAGGGTAATCAGGAGGAATATTGGGAAGATTAGTTTTTTCATTTTTGTGATTTTACTTTTTAACGTTTGTATGGGCAGAATGTTACCAGTCAATTCTTAATTCATCATCGAGTATCTTTGTAGAATGTAAAATGATTTTTAACACGGAGATGCAGAGACGCAGATAGTTTTTAAGCAATCTCAAAGCTTCAGTGGTAAAATTGAATTATTGTACTATTCAGAATAAAGATACCCATGAAACAGATTCTACTATTCGGTGCCGGAAAATCGGCAACGGTTTTGATAGATTATTTAAAGAAAACTGCCACAGAAAAGCATTGGATAGTAATGGTAGCAGATGTGAATTGTGCGGCAGTTCAAGCGAAAATTGGTGAGCACAAATGGGTAAAAGCTGTTTGTTTATCTATTGATAATGAAACAGAAAGAAAAGCATTAATTGTGAATGCCGATGTTGTAATCTCATTATTACCCCCCTCCTTGCATTATATTGTTGCCATGGATTGTTTGTCCATGCGAAAACATTTGCTTACTGCCTCATATGAAGATGAAAAAATAAAATTGCTGGAAAATGAAATTAAACAAAAGGGTATTCTTTTTCTTTATGAAATGGGTTTAGATCCGGGTATTGACCATATGAGCGCTATGCAATTGATTCACAGAATAAAAGCTAAGGGAGGAAAAATTACTTCATTTATTTCACATTGTGGTGGATTGGTAGCTCCGGATAGTGATAATAACCCCTGGCATTATAAAATATCCTGGAATCCGAAAAATGTAGTGATGGCGGGTAAATCGGGGGCAGTTTATAAAGAAAATAATGAAATAAGAAATAAGAAATATGAAGTCATGTTTTTGAATTGTG
>JAYTSC010000134.1:0-7120 GCA_043745885.1 Bacteroidota bacterium
ATGTTTTTACAACCGTTTTATTAGACGTTACCAGTCGGCAAGATATTAATCATGCGTATGATTCTGCAGCTATTGCATTTGGCGGTGTAGATATTGTAGTGAATTGTGCTGGCTTATCCATTTCTAAACCTATTGAGGAGCATACAGATCAGGATTGGGATATTTTATATGATGTTTTAGTAAAAGGTCAATTCATCGTAACACAACAGGCAGTTACTATTATGCGCAAGCAGAATTTAGGGGGAGACATCTTAAATATTGTAAGTAAAAATGCATTAGTTAGTGGGCCAAACAATGCCGGCTATGGGTCTGCAAAAGCAGCACAATTGCATCTCAGTCGATTAAATGCTGCCGAATTAGGAAAAGATAAAATCAGGGTAAATGTAGTTAATCCGGATGCTGTTATCAGTGATAGTAAGATATGGGAGGGTGCTTGGGCAGAGGGAAGAGCAAAAGCGTATAAAGTAAAAGTGGAGGAATTGCCGGCTTTTTATGCAAAACGCACTTTGTTAAATGAGGTAATACATCCCAACGATATTGCCAATGCTTGTTTTGCATTTGTTGGTGGATTGTTAGGAAAATCAACAGGTAATATTTTAAATGTAGATGGTGGAGTTGCCATGGCTTTTGTTAGATAAAATAAGGCTATTATTTATTTGCAACTCCTGATGAGATTATTTCATAATTGTATACCAAGTCTTAAATTTTTTTAGTCATGCAAAGAGTTGCTTTTAAAATGCAATTGCATCCCGGTTTTGAGGAAGAATATAAACGAAGACACGAGAAGCTTTGGCCGGAATTAGAAGGGTTATTGAAAGAATCGGGCATTAGTGAGTACGCTATATTTTTGGATCCATCTACTTTAAGTCTTTTTGGGGTGTTGAAAATAGTTGATCAATTAAAATTAACTGATTTGCCTTCTAATCCAGTGATGAAGAAGTGGTGGACCTATATGAAAGATATTATGGAAACGAATGCCGATCATTCACCGGTTAGTGTACCTTTAGAAGAAGTATTTTATATGCCTTAAATTGATGAATGGCCGAATCTTAGACGAGGCCAAAATTTCAAAAACTTTTACTTGCTATGTTAATTGAAAACAAAACGATTGCTGATCACAATGATCAATTATTAACGCAACACAAACGCCACTTTTCGTTTATTGCAGAATCCATACCAGCCATTGAAGAAGTATTACAAAAACTAAAAGATTTTCAAATGGCCATTCCTTCTTGGGCTTTAGGTACCGGGGGAACAAGATTTGGAAGGTTTCATGCCGGTGGTGAGCCGGGTACATTGGAAGAAAAAATAGAAGATGTTGGCTTGTTGCAACAACTTAATAAATCTAGCGGTGCCATTTCCTTACATATTCCATGGGATATACCCAATGATTATGGTAAAATTAAAGCTTTGGCATCCCATTACGATCTTCGATTTGATGCAGTCAATTCTAATACTTTTCAAGACCAGCCCACACAAGAGCATAGTTATAAATATGGTTCTTTACAACATGTAAGCAAAGCTGTCCGCAAACAAGCTATCAATCACAATATAGAAGTCATTAAGCATGGAATAGAATTGGGTTCTAATGCCTTAACAGTTTGGTTAGCCGATGGTTCTTGTTTTCCAGGTCAATTGAATTTCAGGAAAGCTTTTGAAAATACTTTGGAAGGGTTGCAGGAGGTTTATGCTGCTTTACCTGAAAATTGGAAAGTTTTTGTTGAATACAAGGCCTATGAGCCTAATTTTTATTCGATGACAGTAGGCGATTGGGGCCAGTCTTTATTATTTGCCAATAAACTGGGCGAGAAAGCATTTACACTGGTAGATCTTGGCCATCATTTACCCAATGCCAATATTCAACAGATAGTTGCTTTGTTATTAAACGAAAAAAAATTGGGTGGTTTTCATTTTAATGATAGCAAATATGGTGATGATGATTTAACAGTAGGCAGCATTGATCCCTATCAACTATTTTTAATCTTTAATGAACTAGTTGAAGGAATGGATGCCAGGGATATGAACCATGCGAATGATTTGGGTTGGATGATTGATGCCTCACACAATGTTAAAGATCCATTGGAAGATTTGTTGCAAAGTGTAGAAGCGATTATGATTGCTTATGCGCAAGCTTTATTGGTAGATACCAAAGCTCTTCAGTTGGCGCAAGAAAACAATGATGTAGCTAAGGCACAAGAAATTATCCAACACGCTTTTCGTACAGATACCCGTTCTTTGGTTGCTGAAGCACGCTTACAATCCGGAGCAGCATTGGCGCCATTACAATTATTTAGAGAACAGAAAGTTAGGGAACAACTGATAAAAATGAGGGGTGAGAAAACAGTTGCTACTGGCTTATAGGCCTCAGTAGTCAGAAGTGGTTGTTGATTAGTTGCTAGGGAAATTATGCCCAATTCAAGGATGAAGACTTTCTTCTCAAAAATAAATATTCAGGGAATAATCAGTATCCAAAAATCCTCCTTCCGGGGGCACAGAAGTATGAATACAATTGCCATTTTTGATATAGGGAAAACGAATAAAAAACTATTTTTGTTCAATGAACAGTATCAAATTGTACTGGAACGTACGGTTCAGTTTCCAGAAATTATTGATGAAGATGGATTTCTCTGTGATGATGTGCAACAATTATCGGAATGGGTAAAACTATCGCTCCAAGAAATTTTGCTGCACAAGGAATTTACTGTGCAATCCGTTAATTTCTCTGCTTATGGTGCCAGTTTTGTTTATATCAATTCAATTGGTAAAGTACTTTCACCACTCTATAATTATTTGAAGCCTTTCCCTTCAATACTAAAAGAAAATTTTTATCAAAAATATGGCGGAGCAGTTGAAGTTTCCCTCGCCACCGCTTCCCCTGTATTAGGTAATTTGAATTCCGGGATGCAGTTATACCGAATAAAAAATTGTCATCCTGCATTGTTTGAGCAGATCCACTATGCCTTACATCTTCCACAATATATCAGCTACTTAGTTACCGGTAAAGCTTTTTCCGAAATTACCAGTATTGGGTGCCATACAGGTCTTTGGGATTATACAAAAAAGAAATACCATGACTGGGTATATTCAGAAAAAATTGCTGGTAAATTTCCTCCCATACTGCCATCCAACAAAACGGTAGTTTCAACCGTTAATGGAAAAAGTATCAAAGTAGGTATTGGCCTTCATGATAGCTCATCGGCACTGATCCCTTACCTGACCTGCTTTTCGGAGCCCTTTATTTTATTATCCACAGGAACCTGGTGTATTAGTTTTAATCCTTTTAATGATGATCCGCTAACTGCAGCAGAATTACAACTGGATTGTTTGTGTTATATTGAATACCATGGCCTCCCGGTAAAAGCATCACGTTTGTTTGCAGGCAATGAACATGAGCAGCAAGTAAAAATACTGGCAACACATTTTAAAGTGCCTGTTGACTATTATCAAAAAATGATTTTTGTTCCTGAATTACTGAAAAAGTATCATACATCAAACTATGAGGCAATAGCTGAAACCGGTTTACATGTTTCAGCATTCGCTGAAAGAGATCTCGAAAAATTTTCATCTTATGAAGATGCCTATCACCAGTTAATTTACGATATCATTCAGCAACAAAAACGGTCAACATCATTGGTATTATCTGCAAGAAAAGTATCTCGCATTTTTGTAGATGGGGGGTTTGCTCAAAACCATATATTTATGCATATGCTGGCTACCTCATTTCCGATGATGGAAGTTTTTGCAGCCGTTGTCTCTCAGGCTTCAGCCATTGGTGCAGCATTGGCTATACATAATGCATGGAATCCTCTGCATATTCCAAGTAATCTGATTAAACTAAAATTGTTTGCCTGCCCAATAAATCACTCATTAAAAGCTTAATAATTGTTTTGGAACCAACTCATATATTGCTCCAATAAATATTTTTTACTACTTATATTTCTGTTTTTTGTATTTTTTACAGAAGCGCAATTACCCTGGCCAAGAATTTCACCAACTGCAAAACCATGGACCCGTTGGTGGTGGCAGGGTAGTGCTGTGGATAAAACAAACCTTACTGTTGCCATGCAAAAATACCAAGCAGCGGGACTAGGAGGTTTAGAAATTACGCCCATCTATGGTGTTAAAGGATATGAATCTTCTTTCATTGATTTTTTATCTCCTAAATGGATGGAGATGTTACAGCATACTTTGAAAGAAGGTAAACGTTTGGGTTTAGGAATTGATATGGCTAACGCAACAGGTTGGCCTTTCGGCGGGCCTTGGGTTACTCCAACAGATGCCTGTAAAAATATCAATATAAGCACCTATGCTTTAAGCGGGGGGCAGCAATTAAATGAATTGATCCGTTTCACACAACAGCCTATTTATCGATCTGAGAGTCGCTCCCAAATTGATTTGAAAAAATTAAGTTACCCTATTGCTTCTAATAAAAACCTTCAAGATTTCGCATTTGACCAGGTTCGTTTTGAAATAACCTTAAAACCTATTACTGTAATGGCGTTCAGTGAAAATGGGGCTATACTTGATCTTACAAAAAAAGTTGATACTAATGGAAAATTAAACTGGACTGCGCCATTAGGTAATTGGAAATTGTATGCACTTTTCATCGGGTTTCATGGTAAGATGGTAGAACGAGCAGCTTCGGGTGGAGAAGGGGATGTAATTGATCATTTTAATGGAGTAGCCCTGAAACATTACTTGAATCGTTTTGATAGTGCATTTCTTGGACAAGACATTTCAGGTATCAGGTCTTTTTTTAATGATAGTTATGAAGTAGATGATGCTAGAGGACAAAGCAATTGGACTCCCAATTTTTTAAATGAGTTCCAAGTACGAAGGGGTTACGACCTGAAAAAATATATTCCACAATTATTTGGAAGAGATAGTTCAGATTTGGGTCGAAGAGTGTTGGTAGATTATAGGCAAACCATTTCGGATTTGTTGTTAGATAACTTTACTAAGCCCTGGCAGCATTGGGCTACATCCAAAAATAAACTGATTAGAAACCAGTCGCATGGTTCACCTGCCAATATTTTAGATTTATATGCAGTAGTAGATATACCTGAAACAGAGGGTGCAGATATTCTTCGTTTTAAATTTGCCACCTCAACTGCCCATGTAATGGGAAAACCATTGGCATCATCCGAAACAGCGACCTGGCTAAACGAACATTTTCAATCTTCCTTAGGTGATGTGAAACAAGCAGTTGATAAATATTTTGTAGGAGGAGTGAACCACGTTTTTTGGCATGGTACTAATTACTCGCCGCAAAATGAACCCTGGCCCGGATGGTTATTTTATGCAGCCGTACATTTTACTCCTTCCAATAGTTTTTGGAAAGATTTTGTGACATTAAACAATTATGTCGCTAGATGTCAAAGTTTTTTACAAAAAGGGAAACCCGATAATGATGTGTTATTGTATTTTCCTTTTAATGATAGGATAGCAGAAATGGGTCGTGATCTCTTATTGCACTTTGACGGAATGGAAGGATTTGATAAAACTGTATTTAAATCTAGTGCTGAATGGTTATTAAAACAAGGCTATGGATTTGATTTGATTTCGGATAAACAGGTATTGGGATTAAAAAATTCCGGAATCTTATTACAAACTGGTGGAGTAAATTATAAAACCATTGTATTAAGTGATGTCAAGTTTATTCCTTTAGAAACGCTAGGTAAACTATTGCAATTAACTAAAGCGGGAGCTAACATTATTTTTTATAAACATCTACCCAAAGACATATCGGGCTTGTCTGATTTACAGAATAAACAAATTGCATTTAAAAAACTAATAGAAGCACTTCAGTTCTCTTCTGTAGGCAATTCAAAAATAAATCAAGCAAAGATTGGTAAAGGCTCATTTTTAGTTGGGGAGGATTTAGAAGAATTGTTGTCAGCAATCAAAACAAAAAGAGAATCTATGGTGGATAATGGCTTGCAATTTGTAAGACGCAGTTATCCAAATGGACACTACTATTTTATTTCAAACCCAAGCACAACAATACTAAGTGAGTGGATTCCGATACAAGCTAAAGAAAAAAATATAATTTTATTTGATCCTATGACATTGAAAGTAGGTACCGCCAAAACTCGAATTGAAAATGGAAATTTTCAGGTATATCTACAATTAGAAGCCGGAGCAAGCTGTATCATACAAAGTGGAAACTCCTTATCCAAAACAAAAGTGTATCCCTATTACAAAACAACCGGACAAATACAAAAATTAGAAGGAAAATGGACTATCCGATTTTTAGAGGGTGGCCCGGTATTGCCGGCCACAATTGAGACTACCACACTTGGTTCATGGACCGATATTCAAGGGGATGCAGTCAAGAATTTCAGTGGAACAGCACAATACAGTATTCATTTTCCGAAACCATCCTTTTCTGCAACTGGCTATTTGCTTGATTTAGGAATGGTACAAGAAAGTGCAGAGCTGATATTGAATGGTAAGAAATTAAGTGTCCTTCTTGGCCCTTCCTATAAAATGTATATTACTGCAAGCGAATGGAAAGAGGATAATTATTTGGAGATCAAAGTTACCAATGGTATGCCTAACCGAATTGCTGATTTGGAAAGAAAAGGAGTTGAATGGAAGAAATTTTATAATATAAATTTCCCTGCCCGTTTCTCTCAAAACAGAGGAGATGATGGATTATTCTCAGCAGCTAAATGGTCGGTAAAATCCGCTGGATTATTGGGCCCTGTTGTGATTAGCGGTGTGGAATTAATTAAATAGGTATCCGAGATCCAAAAATAAGGGTCAATAAAATGAGATAGAATGCGAACTTTAATTATCAAAATAGTTATATGAGTTCTTCAATTGAAACCATTATCGTTAAGCCTAAAGAAATGAAAAAATGTTTTACTGACATTTTATTAAGCTTAGGTTTTTCAGAAAACCGAGCAGAACAATGTGCTGAAATATTCACCAATAATAGTATTGATGGTGTGTATACCCATGGCGTAAATCGTTTCCCAAGATTTGTACGGTATGTGAAAGAAGGGTTTGTAAATGCAGAAGCTATTCCCACCCTTGCATCGAAGTTTGGTGGCATAGAACAATGGAATGGTCATTTGGGTCCAGGCCCATTGAATGCGGTATTTGCTACAGAAAC
>JAYTSC010000135.1:0-3239 GCA_043745885.1 Bacteroidota bacterium
TTAGGCAGGGGCTTTATTGCACCTAGTGATCAGCTTACCAAAGGCATTATTGGTGTGGGTGGCATGGGCCGTGGACATATTCCTTATGCAGGCACCCGGGTAGTAGCCATTTGTGATGTTGACAAAGACCATTTAAAACAAGTGGCAGATATGGTAGGCGGCGGTGTAAAAACCTTTCACAACCACCAAGATTTGATTGCACTACCCGAAGTAGACATTGTACATATTGCCACTCCTCCACATTGGCATGCAATTATGGCCATAGATGCAGCCAAAGCAGGTAAAGATATCTGGTGTGAGAAACCCATGACCAGAACCATTGGAGAAGGACAACGTGTAAAAGAAGCTGTTCAATATTATGGGCGAATGTTCCGCTTAAATACCTGGTTTCGTTTCGAAGATAATTTTTATGGAATGAAAACAACGGTGAAACCTATTAAAAAATTAGTAGAGTCGGGATTGCTGGGTTGGCCTCTTACCGTAACGGTAAGTAAACACACGGGCTTTGATTGGAAATTCTATTGGGTGGGGAAAGCTCCTCTAGAAACGCAACCGGTTCCCGACACATTGGATTATGATCGTTGGCTGGGTCCTGCACAATTTAAACCTTACAATACGCATAGGGTACATCAAACTTTTCGAGGCTATTGGGATTATGATGGAGGTGGGTTGGGTGATATGGGTCAACATTATATGGATCCTATTCAATATTTTTTAGAGAAGGACCATACCAGTCCAATCTTGGTTGAAGTAGATGCCGAACAACAACACCCAGATGCTTGTGGAACTTTTAGAAAGATTACGTATACCTATGCAGATGGTTGTAAAATTATATTAGATGGCGAAGCCAAAAATCCTGATGTAGCTTATATTGATGGCCCCAATGGAAAACTCTTTGCGGGTTTTAAATGTACCATACCCAATATTCAGGATAAACTGGCACAAATGCCTGACCCTGCTCCACAAATCACCAATTTTTTAGATTCGGTTAAAACAAGGCAACCCTTTGCGCTAAATGAAATGAATGGTTATCGTTCCTGCACACTAATCAATTTGGGGAAAATTGCTTTACAATTGAATCGCAATCTTCATTTTGATCCGGTATTACAGGTTTTTTTAAATGATGAGGAAGCCAATCGAATGATCAATCCACCTATGCGTGCCCCATGGAATATTTAATTATTAAACGTTTACTATGAGAAAAATTTGTATACCTATCATCATAAGTTTGTTTACTACTGTTTGTTTTGCGCAAACTGAAAGCGTGAGTAAAACAGTGAGTGTATTCCCATTTCAAGAAAAAGCCTCGGCAAGCAATAGTATTGCCACCATGCAGCTATGGAAAACTAAGGAGTGGAAATCATTTTATATGATGTTGGATGATGACAGCCTACAATTAAAAGCTACCTATGCGCTGTCGGCTTTTATTAGAGAAGCTAGTGTAAATGTTGACATTAAAAAGAAAGCCTCTCTCAACCTGGTTATAGGACTAAATCATACCAAAAGTTTTTATGCGCAAAACTTAATCATCCAACAAATGAGTTTAGTTGGCGATGATGTTTGTATAAAAGCACTGGTTAAAAAATTGAATGATGAAAAACTAGCCGGGCCTGCGGCTCGCGCATTAGCAGCAATACATTCCCCTGCTTCAATCGCAGCATTAAATAAGGCTTTGGCTAGTGCAACCGAAATTTCCCGTCCACATATTCAGGCCGCGATAGACTATACCCAATATACCTTGCCCAACACTTTACTTAATCCTTTAACAGCGCAAGAGAAAAAGGACGGTTTTGTTAATTTATTCGATGGAACAAATATGGACAATTGGGTAGGTAATAAAACGGGCTACCTTTTACAAGAAGGGAATATTGTAGTAAATCCCAAAAGTGGTGGTGGCGGAAATTTATATACCAAAGAAGAGTATGCTGATTTTATTTTTCGTTTCGAATTTCAATTAACACCAGGTGCAAACAACGGTTTGGGCATTCGTACACCCATGGAAGGCGATGCAGCTTATGTAGGCATGGAATTGCAAATATTAGACAATGAAGCAGAAAAATATAAAAAACTGCAGCCTTATCAATACCATGGTTCAGTATATGGAGTAATTCCTGCTAAACGCGGTTTTTTAAAAGCGGTAGGAGAATGGAACCAGGAAGAAGTGATTGTAAAAGGAACAAAAATAAAAGTAATTCTTAATGGAGAAATGATTTTAGATGGCGATATCAAAGAACCCTCACTCAATGGCACCATGGATCATAACAAACACCCGGGATTATTACGTACCACAGGACATATCGGATTTTTAGGACATGGGGATGTGGTTAAATTTAGGAGGATACGGGCTAAATCATTGTAATATCATTTTGCCTGTGTTGGTGTTATCACCAACACAAACTGCATACATCAAATTCTGCGGTTGAATAGCTTTAAATAAAATTGAGGCTTATAAAATTATTCAACCATTCTTTCAAATTCTTGTAATACATTTAATTTAACCTAAACAACTCGCTATGCAAAGAATTGCATTTATATTCTGTTTATTAATTAGTACGATTACTTTTTCACAAACGCAAAATGTTCCTACTCCCCTATCGCATTTTGGCTTTTCCATTGGTGATAATTATCACTTGGCTACGTTTACACAAACTGAGGCGTATTTACAAAAAGTTGCCGCCTCCTCCAATAAAGTAAAGCTAGTAAGTATTGGCAAAACGGAAGAAGGGCGCAATCAATATATGGTTATTGTTTCTGATCCGGCAAATTTAGCTAACCTGCAAAAATATAAATCTATTTCACAAAGAATGGCTAGGGCAGAGGGAATATCTGCAACAGAAGCAAAACAATTGGCTAATGAAGGAAAGGCAGTTGTTTGGATTGATGGAGGCTTACATGCCACAGAAGTAGTCGGTATTCATCAATGGATTGAGACGATGTATCAAATAATTACTCGGACGGATGAAGAAACCAAAAGAATATTAAAATCTACCATCATTTTATTTGTACATGCCAACCCGGATGGACAGGAATTAGTTTCTAATTGGTACATGCGAAATACCGATACGCTTAAGCGAACGACTTCTCATCTACCCCGTTTATACCAGAAATATATTGGCCACGATAACAACCGTGATTTCTATATGATGAATATGAGCGAAAGTAAAAATATGAGTAGGCAACAATATATTGAATGGATGCCACAGATATTATACAATCACCACCAAACAGGGCCTCCAGGT
>JAYTSC010000136.1:0-4754 GCA_043745885.1 Bacteroidota bacterium
ACACTTTTATTTGCCATTTTTACTATTTCGGACCGATTTTCTCCTTCTAAAGTGTTTTTTGTTTGTGCTATGGCTGGTTCTTTTTCAAATCTCTCCATATTCTATGCTGATGCCTTACCACAAATACTAGCATCAAGATTTGTTACCGGATTTTTTCTGGCAGGTATTTATCCGGTTGGGATGAAAATCGCATCAGATTATCACAAGGAGGGACTGGGTAAAGCGCTTGGCTGGTTGGTTGGAGCGTTGGTTCTTGGTACTGCTTCACCTCATTTAGTACATGCATTTACAGAAACACTTTCATGGAAAATTGTACTATTAGTTAGTTCTCTCTTATCAGTTGTGGGTGGGTTAATGATTTTATTATTTGTTCCTGATGGCCCCAATAGAACTAACAGCAAAGGAATCAATATCTCCGCATTTGCAAAAATATTCAGGAACAAAGATTTACGTTCTACTGCTTTCGGCTATTTTGGACATATGTGGGAGCTCTATGCTTTCTGGGCATTTGTTCCTGGAATACTATCCACTTATTTGGGATTACATGCTGATATACATTTTTCGATTCCGTTACTTTCTTTTTTCATAATAGCCAGTGGAGCCATTGGTTGTGTATTAGGTGGCTATCTTTCACAAACTTACAAAAACATCCAAATTGCATTTGCTGCTTTGGCCCTGTCATTTATTTGTTGTTTGATCTCACCATTTATCTTCCACTTTTCTTTTATTTTTTTTCTGGTACTTCTTTTTATCTGGGGAATTTCTGTCACTACCGATTCACCTCAGTTTTCAACTCTTGTAGCTCATGCAGCATCACCGGAAACAAAAGGTACTGCCTTAACTATTACCAACTCTATTGGTTTTTTTGTTACCATCATCAGCATAGAAACCATTAATTACTTAAGAACTTTTATACCGGCAGAAAACAGTTACCTTATGCTCGCTATTGGACCTTTTTTGGGGTTGATGGCTTTAGCAAGATTAGTATTTGAAAAGATTTTGATGCGTAATTAAAATTTACCAGACTAGATCCCCAATACTTTTCCCCCATATGTTTATTGAACGAACTAACCGACATCACCATTAAATTATAAAAATAAAATTGCGGCTTTGCGCGAATATTTTGCTCGTAAAGCAAAGCCATTAAAACCAATTTTAATATTAGCATTCAGACACAATAAAAATGCTATCTCCAGACTCCAAACTAAAAAAAGCCGCCCAATACTATTGAACGGCTTCCTTATAAAAATTATTAACTATTAATTATTAACTATTAACTAATTACTGCTGCATCATATCCATTCCACCACCTTGATCAGTTTTGGTGTTTTTGCGTTTAAATAATGATGTATCAAATTTGCCAAAACGGTAACTAAAATTCAGCCTGAAAATCTGCTGGTCTCTGATACGCTCATTGTATTGAATAAAATACTGATTTTCAGAATTGGACTTGTAAATCTTTGTTTTAAACAAATCATCTACACTTAATGTCAACGAACCGGATTGTCCATTTTTCCAAGTCCAATCTTTTCGAATAGCCATATCAAAACCAAAACGTGGCAGGTTATAACCTTGGGCAGTTACCTGAGGTCCACCACCCCACATCATTCCTCCACCACCCATGCCTCGTCCACCACCACCGCCACTTCCACCACCCGGGGGAAGAATTGTTTTAGCTTGGTAATCACCACTTAACTGGATAGAAATTGTTTTAGTAACCTTAAAATTATTATTCATTTTTGAAAACCAACTAACTTTTGAATTTGAAATTGTTTCAGTTGGTAACGAAGCAGTTATTTCCGAGTTAAATAAATTTAAACTTACCGTGAGATCCCACCATTTGGTTAATGGGGTCTTTTCAGAAAGCTCTAATCCATAAGTAATGGCACTATTGGCATTAATATAAGTGGTAAAATAAGCAGAATTTCCAGTGATTACATTCCTACCGGTGTCTGTAGCCCTTGTTATCAAATCGGTGCTGTATTTGAAATAGACAGTTGCCAGAAAATTTGCGCCCTTTTTATGTGCATTGTTGTATGACATCTCGAATGAATTAGTAAATTCAGGCTTCAATCCCGCATTTCCTATATTAATATTCTGCGGATCAGAATAATCCGGGAAAGGCATCAATTGGAAAAAGTTGGGACGGTTGATCCTACGTGAATAGTTAACCTGTAAGTCTACTTTGTCCGACATTTTATATGTTACAAATGTACTTGGGAACAAACTGAGTGGATATTTTACCGAAAAAGTAGAAGAGTCGGCTCCATTTGTCTTCAATAAGGTACCAGTATAACTGGAACTTTCTGCTCTTAAGCCAAATTGGTAACTCCACTTTTTTACTTTAAAGCTATAGGTTGCATAGGCGGCATACACTTGGTCATTAAATTTGTATTTATTGCTGATGGTAGGAACTAATACAAAAAGCTTAGAGTTTAAATCGTACTTATATTGTTCACTCAAATTTGTAAAGTCACGTACAGCGGCTCTTAATCCGGCTTCCAATTTCGTTTCATCAGTTATCGGATTTTCATAATCTGTTTGTGCAGTAAAATTAGTAGACATGCCATTTCCAACTGTTTGCTGTACAACCGGACTACCTTTCACTGTATTATTTAGATTATACGTTTGTAGTCCAATATCAGAGAGGTTACTGTTGTTGCTGGAATTATAATTTAAATCAGCAGAAATGTTTTCGCCACTTTTTTGGAAATTATGTTTGTAGCTTAACTGACTACCCCAGTTCTTGAAGTTCATATTGCTTTGATTGGCGATATTACTGTAAGATACCGGTACCTTACTAATAGATGAATCTACCCTTTGTGCATTTTCATTATCAAATATGCCCCTTACATAACTTCCGGCAATGGTGATGGTGTTTCTGTTGTCAATAAAATAATCAAAGCCTCCTTTAAAAAATGAAAAACTTCCATCGCTGATTGTGTTATTTACATTGTGAACGAAACTTGGTGGAACAAAAAGGTTATTTCTGTCTGTAATGGCTTCAGAAATAGATTTACGCTGGTTATAATTTCCACTAAGAAAAATATTTGTTTTGGTTTGACGCATGTTTAAATCAAGACCAAGATTTATTTTACCACGTTGATCAATACCTGTTCTAACTCCTCCATTGTAACCGGTTTTTTTATTTTTCTTTAAAACAATATTCAAAATTCCTGCATTACCGCCCGATGCATCAAATTTAGCTGAGGGGTTCGTGATAAGCTCTACTTTGTCTATAATATCCGCCGGAATCTGGTCTAATGTTAGCGTAGTTGGTCTGCCATCGATAAAGATGGTTGGAGCCGCATTTCTCATCGTTACATTTCCATCAATATCTACATTCAGAGATGGAATCGTTTTCATGATCTCTGTAGCGGTTTGACCGGTACTAACCAGATTCTTATCTACATTAAATATTTTTCGGTCAATCCCCAGTTCAAACAATGGCTTAGTGGAAGCAGTAACGGTTACATTACCTAAATCTGTAGAACTAACTTCTAATTTGATATTTCCCAAATCCTTATCGGCCTGAGCCAACATTTGTTGCATATTTGGGGAGGTGCCCGGTTGAGGCATTTTAAGCCCAAAATTCAATACCTTTTCTTGTGAAGTGAAACCTAAGGCACTCAATCTTAACTTGTAATTGCCCATTACAGACAGACTCTCAAACTTAAAATTGCCGTTTACTTTGGTTATCTGGGTACCCAAAATAGATTCTTTCATTTTTCTGGTAACGGTATCAAATTTATTTCCAACTAATTGAACAGTAATGGATTCTAGTGCTTTATTAGTCTTGCTATCAACAATTTTTCCATAAAAAATTCCAATATTCATGTTTTGTGAAGCGGCACCACCCGGTCTGCCTCCACCCGGAAATTGGGCAAAAGCGGCTAAACAGGTTAGATTCAAAAGGGTAAGCGTAAAAAATTTTCTCATTAGTTTATTTATATTATATTATGCAAAGTTGCGATGTTGGTCTTTTATCAATAATATACATTACACCAACGGTAATATGACAATCTTGAATGGATAAAGTTGATATTTAGGGGCTTTTTGTTTCCTGTTTTATCGGTGATCAAGCAATTAGGGTGATAATTACCTGTACCAAGCCAATCAAAAAACCCAATATTCCGCCGATTATTTCTACAAAACGGAACTCTTTGGACATGATGGATTGAAGAATTTGTTCCAATTTATCGGAAGAAAATCCCGATACTTTTTCAACAACTATTTTTTCGAGGTCTAAATCCCCCTGTAAATTGGACATATAGTTTTTCATGATCAGTGGAAAAAGCGACTCCAATTCCACAATAAATACCGTTTTCAACTCATTTATCGTCTTATCACCAATAAACATGCTGATAACAGGCATTTGTTTGATTAGTTTAACCCTTAGAAAATGGTCAATATGCTCTTCCATTACCGGCATAAGCTTTTGAATATTAGCCGGATGGGTAATCTTTTCCTCAATATCACGGAAGGAAAGCAGCTCCTCGCTGACCAATTTCCCCAGTTTTTCAGCAAATTGTCTTTGTCTTTTCGGAAAAATGCCATGAAACGTCATCCCTAGAAGTTTTTTGGGTTCACGTGGGTGAAACAACATTTTTATTGCAATCCAATTGGTGAACCACCCTATAAAAGCTGAAATGAATGGAATCAGCACCAAAACATAACTCATAGATAAAATTTAAAAACCTATAAGACCGGCTTATAGGTTTTACTAAATGGGAGAACGAGGGGTCTCGAACCCC
>JAYTSC010000137.1:0-1820 GCA_043745885.1 Bacteroidota bacterium
TTGCAAAGGTAAGGGATTAGAGGAGTTTGTGGTTTGTGGTTTGTAGTTTGTGGTTGTTGGGTAATTCATTAAAAAACGATAATTTTAATATCAAACTTCCAACCACAAACCACAAACCACAAACCACAAACCACAAACCGCTACCCCTCCACTCTATAGTTCACCAAAAACTCCACAGCTTTAACCATATCCGTATGCAGCAGCCTATCTGATTCATTAAAACTGATTTCTTGCCGAAAAGATGACATCAGTTTTTCTAATACGGGTGAACTTTTCAATGGTCGTCTAAATTCAAGTGCCTGCGCCGCACTTAACAACTCTATCGCCAATACTTTTTCCACATTTAGAATTACACGTAAACACTTTGTAGCGGCATTTGCACCCATACTAACATGGTCTTCCTGGTTATTGGAAGATGAAATACTATCAACAGAAGCGGGTGTACATAATTGTTTGTTCTCGCTTACAATACCCGCAGCTGTGTACTGGGGAATCATAAACCCCGAATTTAAGCCGGCATTCTTTACCAAAAATAAAGGCAAGCCTCTTTGTCCGCTTATTAGTTGGTAGGTTCTTCTTTCAGAAATATTAGCTATTTCACTCATGGCTATCGCCAGAAAATCAAGTGAGATCGCCAAAGGCTGACCATGAAAATTACCACCACTTACAATTAAGTCATCCTCGGGAAAAATATTGGGGTTATCTGTTACGGAATTGATTTCTCTTTCAAATACAGATAAAATATGATCAAATGCATCTTTACTCGCACCATGAACCTGAGGAATACACCGAAATGAATAAGGATCCTGCACCTGTTCTTTGGGTTGAGCGGCAATAAAACTACCTGTTAAATGACTAAGAAGCACTTTTGCAGTTGCTACTTGGCCTTTATGGGCCCTTAAGTTATGAATATGTGGATCTAGGGGTTCACTTACACAATCAAATGCATCAAAAGATAAGGCACTTACCAAATCTGCCATTAGTAACAAATGTTCCGCCTTTTTTAAGCAATACATTCCATATGCACTCATAAACTGGGTTCCATTGATGAGTGCTAACCCTTCTTTACTTTGTAAATGAATAGGGTCCCAGCCAAATTTCTTCATCACTTCAGCCGTATTCATTTTTCTACCCGCATGGTTCACTTCCCCAAGGCCTAACAAAGGGAGACTTAAATGACTTAGTGGGGCAAGATCACCCGAAGCTCCTAATGAACCCTGGGTATAAATAACCGGTAAAACATCCTCATTATACATATACATTAACCTTATAACAGTAGCTATTTGTACGCCACTGTTACCATAACTTAGCGACTTTACTTTGAACATTAGCATTAATTTCACGATCTCCTTTGGAACTTCTTCACCAAGTCCACAGGCATGAGAAACCAGTAAATTATATTGTAATTGTTCAATTTGACTTGCATCAATTTTTACATTTTGTAAAAAGCCAAATCCTGTATTTATCCCATAAAATAACTTTTCGTTTTCTCCCGTTTTCTTATCTAAGTATTCCCGGCAAGTAATAATTTTTTCATGGGCATCGAAAGTGATGGAAATTAGTTGGTTATAATCAAGAAGGTTCTTGACCTGATAAAAATAAAGCCATTTTCTGTCTAGGGGAAGGTAATTGTAATTCATCAGCAATCCTTTGGCGCAAAGTAATGAGATTTGAGTAAAGACTTAGTTCATTTCTTAATCAAAAGTGAAACTAACTGAATCAGGCTTGGTTCACTGGGGTTTTTTCCGTTATTTTGCGGCTCGTTTTAAGGGACCGGTAGCTCAGCTGGATAGAGCACAAACCTTCTAAGCTTGGGGTCA
>JAYTSC010000138.1:0-3718 GCA_043745885.1 Bacteroidota bacterium
GCACCGGATGCTGATATAAAAAGTGTTGGTCAGGAAAATTTTGACTGGGTAGTAGAAACTGCTGCCAATTATGCAATTGAAAAAGCGCAAAATCTTAAAGAAGGTGGAGATAACCTTACTTGGGGTGAGTATGTGAAGAGGGGAAGTTCGGGGAAGAAATTGTATTGATCAAAGTAGCTGCTGCTTGTTGGTAAAAGACCAACAAGGGCGGGGGAATCAACGTAGCTCCTCCTATTGGTCAAAAGACCAACAAGGGCTGGGGATGGGGTGAATCATCGGTTGTTGGTCAGGCGACCAACAATGGCTGTTTATGATAACAAGTTATTCTGCCCTTGCTGACCTTTTGATCAACAAGAAAACATCCAGACCTTCTAAATTTTCATCTTTTTATAATGGGTAAGTCTTATGGGAAATTCGAACTATAAACATTTCACACTAGGTGTTGAGGAAGAGTACATGGTATTGGATCCAAACACTCGGGAATTGAAAAGTCATGAACAGAGAATTGTTCAGGAAGGTCAGAAGTTGCTCAAAGACAAAGTAAAAGCTGAAATGCACCAGGCAGTGGTAGAGGTAGGAACAGATATTTGTGCTGATATAGATGAAGCTTTCAATGATGTTGCCTCCCTTAGAGGAAATATTTCCCAAATTGCCGGAGATTTGGGATTATGGATCGGAGCAGCCGGAACACATCCTTTTAGTCATTGGGAAACACAATTAATCACAGACCATGTACGGTATAACGAAATTGTAAATGAATTACAGGAAGCTGCCCGTAGTAACCTGATCTTTGGCTTACATGTACATGTGGGTATGGAAGACCGAAAAATGGCCATTCATATTGCCAATACGGCCCGATATTTTTTACCCCATGTGTATGCACTCAGTACTAACTCACCTTTTTGGGAGGGAAGAGATACAGGCTATAAATCTTTCAGAACAAAAGTTTTTGACAAATTTCCACGAACCGGAATCCCCGATTATTTTGAAAATATTGAAGCTTATGAAAAGTATGTAAATCTGTTAATTAAAACAAACTGTATCGATAATGCAAAGAAAATATGGTGGGATTTGAGGGTTCATCCATTTTTTAATACAGTGGAATTCAGAATTTGTGATGTGCCGATGACTATTAATGAAACGATCGCAATTACTGCGTTATTTCAGGCTATTTGCGCAAAGATTTATAAACTCAGAGGACAAAATCTTAATTTCATGATTTACCAACGATCATTAATCAACGAAAATAAATGGCGTGCCGGACGTTATGGTATTGACGGAACCTTGATTGATTTTGGTAAAGAAACAGAAGTAAATACAAAAGCACTCATTTTAGAATTATTAGATTTTGTAGACGATGTAGTAGATGACCTTGGAAGCCGCCACATTATTAACTATGTAGCCAACATTTTTGAAATAGGAACCGGTGCCGACAGGCAATTGGCTGTTTTTAAGCAAACAAATAGTTTGGTTAGTGTGGTGGACTATATACATGATCAATTCTTAGTAGTCTGAAAATTAATTACTTAGATGAAAATCCTGTAAACACATACAGGATTTTTTTATATAATTAACGGATAAATAAAACGAAAACCGAGGCAACAATTTAACTTGCATCGGTATCTATCTATTGCCTAATCTTTCAAAACCACAAAAGTGACTGAAGAGTACGAACTAATCAAAGGCTGTATAAGACAAGACGCCCGTTGCCAACGTATGCTTTTTGACAGGTATGCGGGTAAGATGATGAGCGTTTGTTTGCGTTATGCTAATGATGCCATGGAAGCCGAGGATATGATCCAGGATGCATTTATTAAGGTGTTTCAATATTTAGGGCAATTTAAGTTTGAAGGAGCATTTGAGGGATGGATTAGGAGAATTGTGGTTAATACGGCTATTCGACATTTAGAAAAGAAGAAAATGCATTTTAAAGATATAGATGAAACTAGTTACCAAACACCTCAAATAGATGCGCAAGCATATCATCATTTGGGGGAAGCAGATTTAATGCGATTAATCAGCCAGTTACCTGATGGTTACCGTATGGTTTTTAACTTAAACGCTATTGAAGGTTATAGCCATGAAGAAATTGGAGAAATGCTGAATATTCAACCGGGTACCAGTCGCAGCCAATTAGTGAAAGCCAGGAAAATGTTACAACACCAAATATTACAATTGCAAAAAATTGCTGTATAGAATGAACGATACCCAATTTGACGACTTCTTTAATGACAAACTCAAGGATCATGCTGCGCCTGTTCCTAATGGTTTGTGGGAGAAAGTTGCGGAGGGTCAATTTGATCAGTTCATTGGCAATAAATTAAAAGATAATGAGGCTCCGGTTCCTGCAGGCCTTTGGGATAAAATTACAGATGCACAGTTTGATAATTTTATTGGCCATCAATTATACGATCAATCAGCACCGGTACCCTTCGGTTTGTGGGATAAAATAGCTGATCTGCAATTTGATAATTTTATTGGCACCCAATTGTCCGATCAAATAGCTCCGGTGCCTGCCGGTTTATGGGAAAAAGTTACTGATGGCAATTTCGATAATTTTGTTGCCGGAAAATTAATTGATCATGAATCACCCATCCCTGCCGGATTATGGGAAAAAATTCGTCCCAAAGACGATGACGATCCAGCCGGATTCATTTTGTTCAGGTCACCCGTTGCAGCCATTTTATTAGTAAGCTTACTGGTTGCAGGATCATTAGGGGGCTATTTATTGTATACCTCCAAAAAGCAAACTGCCACTGAATTGCTTTCGGTGACGCCATCAAAATCGAAAGCCAATGCTGAAATAATTGAATCGAAAGAGAAAGCTATTCTCTCCCATGTAAATAAAGGACCTGTTTCTGCAATCAAAGAACCAGTAAAAAAAGATGCTGTAGAAAAAAATAATGTCCCTGAAAATATTATTAACTCTGCAGAACCTACTAACCATTCTTATACAGCTACTAAAAAAACAGGCCTCATTTCATCTCCGATAATCAATGGACTCACAACATCTGATAATTCAAATCATCATCAACTGGATCTAAGACCCACTTCTCCTGTAAAGAATAAAGGATTGACTGTAACCCCTTATGAAATTTTCAAAGAAAACAAACTAACCGCCATTGATGATCCAATGGAAAAGAGAGTAGACAATATTGAGGATTACCAACAAACCTTGTTAACAGCAGTAACCATACCCTATAATTTTAATATTACCAATGGAATGGCAAATCCAATGGACAAGAAATTGTCAACGTTCAATCATACGAGTCAGTTTAGAAATATCATCGTTTGCCCGGCGGATAATAAAAATAGAAATTCCGATTGGTATTTGGAAGTTTACGCTTCTCCTGATTATACTTTTAAATCAGTTTCCAATAACAATGCTGCCCCACTTTACATGCTAAAAAAAGACAGTAGCGAATCAATGCAGCTAGGGTATTCAGCCGGAATTAGATTGGCAAAACCCATTACCAATAATATATTATTAAAAGCCGGAATTCAATATTCACAGGCTAATGAAAAATATGTGTATAGGACAGAAAATGAGATAAAAACGACAACGGTTGTTACGGTAAGAACCATCATCAGGGGTCCGGGAGATACCGTGCTTGTAAGAGATACCAGCACTTTACAAACCATCGGATTCCATACGAACACCGTATATAACCAATATCGCAGCTTTGATATTCCGGTTATGGTAGGCTATCAATTTGGC
>JAYTSC010000139.1:0-6355 GCA_043745885.1 Bacteroidota bacterium
ATGGCTGCCTGCAAGGGCATATGATAATGCTATCTATGTAGTATTTTCAAACCCCATTGGTATGGATGATGACCAGTTAAAAAATGGCTGCTCAATGATTATTGATCCTTTTGGAGACATTATTGCAGAATGCAGAACTATTGATAATGAAATTACAACAGCATTGTTAACGCCAGATAAACTTACCATGGCTGGTGGGTATCGGTATAAAAACGCCAGGCGAGTAGAATTGTATAAAGATATCATTGGACTTCCGCATGAGTCTATTCAAAAAGTGATCTGGTTGCAACCGGAAGAAGAATAATTAATCTAATTGGAAATCATTTCTCTATCTAACTTACTTCAATGATAATGCATAAAAAAAAGATCCTTTCCATTTCAGGAAGTACGAGAAAAGAATCCATAAATCTGCACATTTTAAAGGCAATTACTGAAATGTATACAGATATTGCAGACTGGACAATCTTTACTGAGATATACCAGTTAACCCATTTTAATCCTGGTATCGACAAAGAAACTTTCCCCTGATTCGGTCATTCATTTTCGCAAACTGATTGAAGAATCTGACGGAGTACTTATTTGTACACCCGAATATGTTTTCAGCTTACCCGGTCGTTTAAAAAATGCTATTGGATGGGCGGTTTTTACGAATATGTACACAAATAAACCTACTGCACTAATAACTATTTCATCTTCGGGTCAGAAAACCCAAGAAGCCACAAATTAAATCATGCGAACAGTTGGTGTAAAAATGGCTGGTAAAGGTTCTTTATTGATGCAGGCCGAAAAGCCAAGATAAGTATTGATGGAAATATTACTGATGATACCACACAAAAAATCGATACAGAATTAATTGATTCATTTCTTGCATTGCTTTTTGAAAACTAAAGTCTTAACTTTCACTAAATCTTTACTTAAATATTTTATTCAATGGAAAGCTGGATTCTATATGCGATCATATCTATGATTTTTGCCGGTCTCACATCGGTATTGGCAAAATATGGCTTACAAAACATCCATCCGGATCTTGGCTTGGGTATACGCACCACTACTATTTTCTTTCTCATAACTGCCATCAATGTAATAGGATCCAAATACAAAGAAATTCCTTTGCTAACAGGTAAACAAACCCTGTTATTGGTACTTTCAGGCATCACCACAACGGTTAGTTGGGTGTTTTATTATCGTGCTATGAAAGACGGACCAGTATCCTATGTTGCGGCTATTGACAAAGCCAGTATTGTGATTACCCTTATCCTCTCTTTTGTTTTGTTGAAAGAGCCTGCAACACCAAAAATTTTAATTGGTGGAGGTTTGATTTTTATAGGAATGATCGTATTGGTTTGGAAATAAAACTGAATTAAGGAAATCACTAATTTTATTTTATCTATATTGAAGCTTATCAACTATTCCTAAAAACAAAAAATACAACAAAATGAAACCGAAACGTAACTTTGAACAAGAAAAACACTTATGAAAGCATTCCTATGGCTTTTTGTCCTTCTAACTTTCGCATGTACTACTAAACAGTCCAATTATCCCAAGGTCGATGATGCATTGGATGCAGGAAGAGAATATATTAATGCCTGCTTACAGGGTGATTTTTCTAAAGCCACATTTTATACTGTGTCAAATGAAAAGAGTAGTGAGATATTAAAAAAAATGGAGAAAATTTATCGGGAAAAGGATAAAGAGGGAAGGCAACAATTGAGAACTGCTTCCATCAATATTATTGAGATAAAAGAATTAACAGATAGTAGTACTATCATCTATTTTAGCAATTCTTTCGATAAAACCCCTGACTCCATTGTGATAAGTAAACAAAATAAAAGCTGGTTTGTGGATCTTTCGAAGAATAACTAATTAACTTCAACTATGTTTTTCAAAAATATAATACTGGTAGGCGTTGGTGGAATGCTGGGGTCAGTTCTTCGTTACCTTATTTCACATTTTATTAAACATGAAAGTTTACCTTACACTACATTTATAGTAAATATAGTTGGGTCAATAGTAATTGGCTTAATAATGGGTATTGCTTCAAAACAGGAGGGATTTACGAATTGGCGTTTATTTTTGGCAACCGGAATTTGTGGAGGCTTTACAACCTTTTCAGCATTTGCCTGGGAAAACTTTCAATTACTAATTCAGGAAAGATATGGCAGTTTTGTATTGTATACAGGGGCAACATTGGCATTAGGACTTGCAGCTGTTGCTTTTGGCTATTGGCTAACTAAATAATAAAGAGAAAATGAATCCATTAAATGTACTTCACCCATGGCATGGTGTTCCTTATGGAGAACATGCGCCTAGAATAGTTAATGCAGTAATTGAAATACCTCAAGGATCCAGATGTAAATATGAGATTGATAAACCCAGTGGTCTTTTGAAGCTTGATCGGGTTATTTTCTCCTCTTTCTACTACCCGATCAATTATGGATTTATTCCGCAAACCTACGGAGGGGATAAAGATCCATTGGATATTCTGGTGATCACTTCTTTGCCTGTACAACCCCTTACTTTAATGGAAGCAAAAGTAGTGGGCGTAATGCAAATGATTGATGGTGGCGATCCAGATGATAAAATTATTGCAGTTGCCAATACCGACCCGGGCGTAAATCATTATAACAACATTGAAGAATTACCCAAACATTTCTTTGATGAATTACGCCACTTTTTTGAAGAATATAAAAAACTGGAAAATAAAACAGTAGTTGTAGAAGATTTCGGAGACAAGGCTCAGGCATTGGCAATTATAGAAGAATCCATTAAGTTTTATAAAGAAACTTTTCTTACCTAATCATCTGGTCTTTCCAATAAACTCAGCCATTCATTACTATTGAAATCTGAATATCTGATGCTTAAAAAATCAAAGCCCATGACCATTACAACCCTTATTTTATTAATATTAATAGGCATTGTTGCCGGATTTCTAAGTGGTTTAATTGGTATTGGAGGAGGAATACTGATTGTACCGGCACTTGTAATTTTACTTGGTTTTTCACAGAAACTAGCCCAAGGCACTTCACTAGGGATCATGCTCTTACCCATTGGAATATTGGCAGTAATCCAATATCATAAGGAAGGTTATTTAAATATCAATTATGCAGCCATTGTAGCAGTTTCCTTTATTTTAGGCAGTTTTTTTGGCAGTAAACTGGCCGTCTCATTAAGTGATGATAAAGTGAAAAAAATATTTGCATTTATCCTTTTGATCATTGCAATGAAAATGCTGTTTTTTGACAAAGGGAAAACGACTCAAATGAAGGCTACAGAAGCTACAGGCCAAAAATTGGAACAATCCCGGTAACTGATGAAGGAAAAGTCGTTTCCCAACCTTATATTTGCTAAAAATAAAGCAGATGGATACTACGCAATCAAGGACTAAATATTGGATACTTTGTTTTTTCTGGTTGGCAATCATGATTTTCCTGATTATTTACTACCGCCAGTTTTTCTGGTTAGCATTACCCGGTACAGTAACCTATTTTGCAAAGGGACTTGACATATTATAGGTATTTAATTTTTTATAATATAAAAAAGCAGCTTTTCGGGGTTGCTTTTTTTTCTAAAGCACAGCAAATAGCTAATACCGTTTTATGATACGTAGTTTGTGTGTTCGTTCCCCGGTATCCGTATTAACAATACCCATATTATCGATTTTATCTATCCTAACTTTACCAGCAGCATGAATGATGGTATCAGAATTGAAGAGTAAACCTACATGCGTTATTCTCCCTTCTTCATTATCAAAAAAAGCCAAATCGCCACATCGTACTTCCTGTAAAAAGCCAACCACCTCCCCCTCTGTAACTTGTTGAGAAGCATCGCGAGGTAAAGGTTTATTAAAAAAACGGAATACCTGTTGTACTAATCCGCTGCAATCAATTCCAAACACTGACCTTCCTCCCCACAAATAAGGTGTATTTATAAATTTATTGGCAATGGCTTGAATAGAATCAATTGAAAAAACTGCATTGGCAGCATCCCAATTAACTCCTTGAAAACCGATAGAAAATTTATGTATTTGGGCTTTCCCATTTCGAAAGATAGTTAATGGCGTACCCAAAGAAACATGCATGGGCCGCCCATTAAAATCAAGTTCAGTTGTCCATTCTGCTAATAATTGTTTGTTATCCCAGAAAATTTCAGTCTCAGTAATTGGCCACAATTGGTTTGATTGACACCAACCTTCATAGTTGTCATATAAACACTTTAATTTGGTAAATCCATTGTTTGTATCTATTACTTCTGCTACCTCCCCAAAAAGCAGTTCGCTAATCATTTCAGAACGATGTGATGCTTCTTTCCTTATCGGAATTACCGAAACCATTGCTATTACCCATTCCATATACTTAATTTGAATTCAAGATATGGAATTTTACTGCTTTGGCATCTAAACAAAAAATGCTTTATTTTCAAGCAGTGGCTAAAGACCGATACGAACATATTACGGACAATGAACTGTTAGAAAAATTCTACAGCGAAAAGGAAAACCAATGGTTAGGGATTGTTTTGCAACGATATACTTTACTACTATTGGGGGTATGCATGAAATACTTGAAAAATGAAGACCTTGCTAAGGATGCTGTGCAGCAAATATTTTTGAAAGCGATTACTGAACTAAGTAAATACAAAGTAACCTATATTAAGAGTTGGTTATATATGGTTGCCAAGAACCATTGCTTGATGAAATTGAGAGATAAGCATGTTTTTATAACTATCGAAGATAAAACCCAAATTCTCGATGACGATTCAGTTTGGAACGAACTTGCCCAGAAAGAATTAACTTTAACCCTACTAGAATATTCGATTGAGGAACTGAATTCTGAGCAAAAAACCTGTGTAACTTTATTCTATCTGCATAAAAAGAGCTACCTGGAAATAGTAGAAACTACAGGTTTTAATTTATTGCAAGTAAAAAGTTTTATTCAGAATGGGAAACGTAATTTGAAAATATTGGTGGAAAAGAAAATGAAAAAAGCTGAATGACGGATTTAAAAGATATATTAAACCATGAGGAAGAATTAAGTTCTGAAGAACTCATTCGTTACCTGCAAGGTGAAGCTTCTGAGGAAGAAAGATTTGCCATTGAAAAACAAATGGCTGATTCAGATTTTGTAAATGAAGCTGTCGAAGGTTTGCAAAATATAAAAGACCCCTTATTATTAAACGAGTATGTAAATAAGTTAAATAAAGATTTA
The DNA here is from genome assembly GCA_043745885.1 of Bacteroidota bacterium. Lineage (GTDB taxonomy): Bacteria > Bacteroidota > Bacteroidia > Chitinophagales > Chitinophagaceae > Sediminibacterium. The sequence goes on from JAYTSC010000139.1 coordinate 5,202, forward strand.
GCCAAACAAACCAACAAGAAGTCTATACGTACTAACAAGCGAAAATTAAAAGACCAGAATTGGCTATTACTCGCTATTCTGGCAATTTTGACAATTTGTATTCTTGGCTTTTTTTTAATTAAATTTTCAGGAAAACCACACTTTTAACTCCTCTTTACTAATTGTTTTACACTGGGATGAAAATCAACCTATTTTTTGAAATAACCACCCTAGTTCCTAAATCTGTAATACTTATAATTTTAGAAGCAAACAGTACAATCGAAATGGCAGAAAGGCTTTGGAAACAAATTAATGATGCTTATCAGTAGGGATAAAAATTATCTATGAAAAAATATTTATTGATTGGGATTCTTTTTTCTAGTATTTGCTCTTTTGCACAAGATGAAAATGCAGAAGATAAAAAATTAGTGTTAGAAAAAGTACAACAACTTTTTACGGCACTGGAAAAACAAGATACCCTATTGTTTAAAAATGCAGTTGTAACTGATGGTCAAAGTTGGGCAGTAAGAAAAAGAAATGACAGCTCCATTATTAGTTGGCAAAGTTTTGGTGAAAGGGTATACAAATTTAATAACCCTGCACAGATCATTCAAGAAAAAATGTTTTCAGCAGAAATAAAAATCCATCAACAAATTGCGATGGCCTGGGTTCCTTATGAATTAAGTATTAGTGGTAAATTTTCTCACTGTGGAGTTGATGTTTTTACCTTACTCAAAGGAAAGGATGGATGGAGGATTGTAAATATTTCCTATACCGTTGAACCCAATGGCTGTGCTGAATTGAAGAAGGTTCAATAAGAGTGGATAATAGCTCCCCCATTTACCTAATTACCCATTTACCTAATTACCTATTTACCCATTTACCCATTTACCCATTTACCCATTTACCTTTTTACCTATTTACCTATTTACCCATTTACCCATTTACCCAAATGGTTCTCGAATAGACACGCTTGGTTTCGAAAACCACTTCGGGCCATCCTCAGTCATGTATGCGCAATCTTCTAATCGAACGCCAAATTCACCAATGATAGAAATATTGGGTTCCACACTAAAACACATGCCGGGTTGTAATAATAATTGATTGCCTTTCACCATATTTCCCCATTCATGTCCATCCATGCCAATACCATGTCCGGTTCTATGAGGTAAACC
>JAYTSC010000140.1:0-2675 GCA_043745885.1 Bacteroidota bacterium
ATATTTCATTAAATTTTGAGCGATTGGATCATCCCATACCCGGTGCCTATTCCATGGAGGTAAATAGAAATGGTGTAAAAATAAATGGTGATAATGCTACCGGAACATTTTATGGAATTCAAACATTAATCCAATTATTACCTCTCGAGAAAAAGAAAAGTCTGGTTATTCAATGCCTTGAAATTGAGGACAAACCCCGGTTTACCTATCGGGGGATGCATTTAGATGTAGGCAGACATTTTTTACCTCTCGATTTTATCAAAAAATACATTGATTTTATTGCCATGTATAAAATGAACAATTTTCATTGGCATCTAACCGAAGACCAAGGCTGGAGAATTGAAATTAAAAAATACCCGAAACTTACACAAATTGGGGGATTTAGGAATGGTACGATCATCGGTCATCATCCAGGCACAGGTAATGATAATATACAAACAGGTGGCTTTTATACACAACAAGAAATTAAAGAAATCGTAAAATATGCAACCGACCGTTTTATCACAATCATACCGGAGATTGAATTACCCGGACATGCTTCAGCTGCTATTGCTGCCTATCCACAGTTGAGTTGCTTTCCAGATGAAAATACCATTATTGCCCCAAAAGTTACCTGGAGCGGAAATAAAATAGGGAAACAAGTACAACAAAGCTGGGGTGTATATCCGGATATTTTTGCACCTACTGAATTTACATTTAAATTTCTCGAAAATGTATTGGATGAAGTGATGGAATTGTTTCCGGGCAAATACATACATATTGGAGGAGATGAATGTCCTAAAGAAAACTGGAGACGTTCTGCATTCGCACAACAGTTAATAAAAGAAAAGAATCTAAAAGATGAACATGGATTACAAAGCTATTTTATTCAAAGAATTGAAAAATACATAAACAGCAAGGGTAGACAAATAATTGGTTGGGATGAAATTTTAGAAGGAGGATTGGCTCCCAATGCAACTGTTATGAGTTGGCGTGGAGAAGCCGGTGGTATTGAGGCTGCCAAACAAAAACATAATGTAATTATGACACCCGGCGGTTGGGTTTACTTCGATCATTCACAAACAAAAAATGAAGATTCGGTAACCATTGGGGGGTATTTAACGGTACAAAAAGTATATGGCTATGAACCAATACCCAAAGAATTATCCTTAGAAGATTCAAAATATGTATTGGGTGCACAGGCTAATTTATGGTCAGAATACGTAAAAAATTCTACGAAAGCCGAATATATGATCTTCCCACGAATGAGTGCATTAAGTGAAGTTTTGTGGAGTTCAAAAGAATTAAAAAACTGGCCTGATTTCGAAAAAAGAATGGTCTATGAATTTAAAAGATATGAATGGTGGGGAGTTAACTATAGTAAAGCTTTCTTTGATCCTATTAATAAATAATTTTAGATTCATCAACCTTCAACAATAACTTGACTTCTTTTTTTGAAAACTGGTTGTCATTTTTTTAATTCAAAATACCATACCCATGAATATGGAAGATTCATTTGAAAAAATTCCTGTGAAAATATTCCCAACAGGAAAAGCCGGCTCAAAATATGTTGCAGAAGAAATTGCCAATCTAATTAGACAGAAAGCTGCCAAAAATGAAAAATGCATTTTGGGTATGGCAACCGGTGGTACACCCATTCGTTTGTATGCTGAATTAGTCAGGATGCATAAAGAGGAAGGTTTGAGCTTTAAAAATGTGATCACTTTTAACCTTGACGAATATTACCCAATTGATAAAAAGGCATTCCAAAGTTATTGGAGCTTCATGCACCGTCATTTGTTCGACCATATTGATATTGACTCTTCCAATATCCATATCCCGAATGGTAGTTGGCCTAAAGAAGAAATCAAAACGCATTGTGCAGAATATGAGGCCAGATTGGAAACAGCAGGAGGTATAGACTTACAAATACTGGGAATTGGATTGAATGGGCATATTGGTTTTAATGAACCCGGATCAAGTATTGTATCCAAAACCAGATTGATTAATTTGGATAATATGACACGGATGGCCAACACCTATGAGTTTGAAAATATTTCAAAAGTTCCCAGGTTGGCTATCACCATGGGCATTAGTTCTATATTAAAATCAAAAAGAATCTTATTAATGGGCTGGGGTCAAAAATCGGCCATTATTGCAAAAGCCGTTGAAGGAAATGTAACAGAACAAATCCCAGCAAGTATTCTGCAACAACACCCTGATTGTACTTTTATTGTTGATGAGGATGCTGCTGGAGATCTCACCAGAATTAAATCGCCCTGGCTCACCGGAGATTGTAACTGGACCCCACAAATGGTTAAGCGAGCGGTTGTTCATTTGTCACTACAATTAAATAAGTCTGTACTGAGTTTGACTTCAGATGATTATATTGAAAATAGTTTGTCGGACTTGTTAATAGAAAAAGGAGATGCTTATGAAATCAACCTGCAGGTATTTTATATGCTTAGAAACACGCTAACCGGCTGGCCCGGTGGTAAACCAAATGCTGTAATACCCGATCACCCCGAAAGAAGTGCACCTCATCCAAAAAGGTGTCTGATCTTCTCCCCTCACCCTGATGATGATATCATCAGTATGGGTGGCACTTTTATGCGTTTGCATGACCAGGGACATGAAGTACATGTTGGTTATCAAACAAGTGGCAATATCGCTGTAACGGATGAGTTTGTAACCCG
>JAYTSC010000141.1:0-2716 GCA_043745885.1 Bacteroidota bacterium
ATTGAAATCCGCTAAGAATATTTTTTGAAATTGAAACCAGATCGGTTTCAATAGATTCAAATTTTACTTTTCCTGCTTCAAATTTGTTGTAATCCAATATATCATTAACTATCGAAAGGAGGTTATTGGCCGAAAAGAGAAGCACATTTAATTGTTCTTTTTGTTCAGTTCTGGGGTCATCCATTAAAATCAGATTTGTCATTCCTAAAATAGAATTTAGGGGGGTGCGTATCTCATGAGACATGGTTGAAAGAAACTCATTCTTGGCCTTCAATCCCTGTTCGGCTTCCACTTTGGCTCTTTTTAAAGTAATGGCAAAACGAAATGAAAGGGTAAGTGATTGCAAGAAAAAGAATAAAACATATCCGACAAAAAGCATTCCTTTTGAAGGCTCTGTAATTCCAAAATATTGAAGATTAATCAAACTGAAAACATTCAGCAAAATAAGCGTACTAATCATAGAATATAATGATCCAACTCTTCTATTCAATAAAGCTCTAATATAGATATATGCAAAATAAACGATCATGCCAAACATGATAACTAGAAATGGATTTAGTAGCTGACTAAAAACCCTGAGTGGGGAGAAAACTTCAATTACACAAACAATCACACAGCTCCAAAATCCTGCAAGAAAAGCATATTTAATATTTTCTTTAGGGTAGAGGTATTTTGTATATAAGCTGAAAAAAATAAAACTCAAAAATAAAGAGAGATACTCTAGATGGGTAGTAATTGTGAATGGCAAATTAGGATAAATAGAATGTAGTACATATGCTCCTGAGCCAATAACTCGGTAACTATAGGTTATACAAAAGAGGGCAAAGTACAGAATGGGCTTATCATGGCTGCCAAAAAGATAGAGTCCTAAAAAAAATAACCCTCCCATAAACAAACAACCTGCCAGAACAAAATCATAGGCAGCATTTTTCTCTTTCTCAGAAAACAGCCTGTCTTTGTCGCCGATTACTATATTTTTATAGGGCCCCCCTTTAGAATGCAAAAAATTGGCTACCTGTAATATTAGATGTAAAGTATCTGATGGGGAAGTAATTTCGATGGTTTTTTGAATCCATTTAGCGCTGGCATTTTCTTTAACGGAATCAGGGTTTCCTGAATTCGCAAACATTTCATCATTCACAAAAACCCGATAAGATGTATAGGTATCAGGGATTTCTAATGCCAGTTTATTGGTTCGCTTAGGAAGTAATATGGTAAGTGAATAAGATGCATACCCCATGGGAGTTAAAGATGATCCATTGATAATTGTATTTTTCCAAAGGGCCGGAAAGGGAACAAATGCGGTGGGTACAATTGTTTTTACTTGGGGTGTAATAATTTTCTTCCAATAAATTGCCCATTCTCCGGAAAGAGCAATCTCTTCTTTTAGAAGGTTGCTTTGTCTTAAATCAATCACTCCTTTTTTTGCAATCGGTATGGTAACATCGCCCTCTTTTGCAAAAGATACTACTACAATAAAAAAACTGAAAACAAAAAGTAGTAGTTTTATTAAAGAAGATTTGTTTTTAAGCTGCATGGATTGGTTTCATAAAGAAATAATGACTAAAATAAGTAAAAAGTATAATATCTCAGCAAAAATCACCACAATTTTACCAATTAAGCATTTAAGAAAATTGATTTAAAACTTTTACAAATTATGTAAATGAAACAGTGTATTGTATTAATTGCCTTTCTTTCAATAAGTAAATTTTCATTTGATCAGAAAACAGATAAGAAACTGCAAAAACAAGTTACAGAACTAATTAAGGGGTTTAATGGTCAGGTGGGTCTTTATGTTCATGATTTAATAAAAAATAAAGATCTGTATGTAAATGCCGACTCAATATTCCCAACTGCCAGTATGGTTAAAGTGCCCATAATGGTTGGAATCATGAGAAAAATTGAGTCTGGCGATTTGGCTTATCATCAACCCTTAATTTATAATGATTCTTTATTGTATGCCGGTGAAGACATATTAGGCTCATTTAAAAACAATGAAAAAATTGAATTGAGTAAGGCCCTTATGTTAATGTTAACCACCAGCGATAATACGGCTAGCTTATGGTTGCAAACCCTTGCCGGTACCGGTACTCGTATTAATGCACTAATGGATAGTTTAGAATTGTTACAAACCAAAATAAATAGTCGTACACCGGGAAGAGAAACTAATCGTACGCAATTTGGATGGGGCCAAACTACTCCTAAAGAAATGGCAAGTTTGATGGAAAAAATTGTAAAAAAAGAAGTAATCAGTAAAGAGGCAAGTGAAAAAATGTTGCGCTTACTGGGTAGAAATTATTGGGATGAAGAAGCCATTTCTCAAATACCCACTGATGTTTTTATTGCCAGTAAAAGCGGGGCGGTAGATGCCAGTAGAAGTGAATTACTTTTTGTAAATGGTAAAAAGTGTAAGTATATTTTTTGTATCTGTACAAAAAACAATTTGGATAAAAGTTGGACTGCCAATAATGAAGCTTGGGTATTGACCAGAAAGTTATCAAAACTACTTTGGGATTATTATAATTAACCTGTAGAGTAATAAATCAATCCTTTTACTGTATAACTATTGTTTTCTTTCATTTGCCTATTTATCTATGTGTTTATTTTTTAACATAGGAGGGATATAGGAAAAACATAGAAAACATAGATTGTTATCAATTGATTATACTGAATTTATTTCATCAACACAGTATAATTACTCAAATTGTAAATTAAC
>JAYTSC010000142.1:0-4010 GCA_043745885.1 Bacteroidota bacterium
GGTGAGTTAAGAGAAGTATTTGGAACAGGTACTGCAGCCACTATTTCAATGATTAAGGAATTACAGTATAAGGACTATACAATACCTTTCGATACCAATATTTGGAAAGTAGCACCGGAATTGAAAAAACGTTTAAACGCTATTCGGGATGGAGTTGCGATGGATACTTATGGATGGATGTTCAAGGTGTAGTTCATGATGGCTTAAGTAATTATTCATTCTTTTGTTGCAAGCTTTATTTCTTTGTATGGGAAAGTAAAATGATGAATCGCTTAGTTTTTTATTATTTTCTGACCTTGCTTCTCCTTGCCACAGGTAATTTCCAGAATATAAATGCCTGCAATCAAGTCAGATAAAGTAATAAATGCTTCACCCACATTTTGTTCGCCATACGAAAAACTTTTAATCAATTTTCCAGATAAACTTACAATTCGAATGCTTGTAAGCCCCTTTTCCGGAAATGAATATTTGACAAGAATCTTATCCAAAGCGGGTACAGGACTAACTTTGGTAAACACTTTAGATTTATTTAATGTGGATTCCTGTGCTTTTTTTTGACTGATGATTTCAAATCTTCTGTTACCATAACTAGCCGTATCGGTTGTTGTCTGAAATGAATAGTTACTATCGTTTTCAAGTTTTATCCATTTTTGTAAATACTTATCATGCAACATCAACTTGTTTGAAGAGGGTAACAAGATTTTAGCCATACGAATAGTGAAACTTTTAATATCTGTTGTTTGAAAACCAATCGGAATGATAGATTCATTAGTAAAAGGGCGTGAATCAATTGAAAGCATTTTATTATCACGGCTAATACTATAAAAGTTCACATCAGTATTCCAGAATTTTTCTGCATCATTTACATCAATTCCTGTTTTGGCACTATCCATTTGTACAATTAGTATTCTATCCCAAGTTATAGTGTCAGTTTCTAATCTTAATTCAATATAAAAGCAATCATCAAGATCAATAGTAGGAATTTTTTCTGAAAAAGTATCGGGTGATTTACAATTCTCAGAAAACAAAATCTTGTTACCGATATTGTTTTTCACTTTTACAATAAATGCACCAAAAGGGGGAAGTATGTTTTTATTTCTAAATTGGTAACTTGTATAGCCTCCATTTTTGGCTTGTTCTGTATTCCATAACCAATAATGAGGGCTAATTGCATTTCCCCTCGAAATATTTGACAAATTTATTTTTGACAAAAAAGGATTGGACACTACATGGTACCCTGCATATTTGTCTATTTCCAAGACTAATTCCTGATTGCCCAACTGGATATTACCTATCAGTTGTAAGGTTACCGGTTCCGGTAAATATGTCCCATTCTTTCCATCACCCACAGGTTTTCCATCCAAACCCTGACCGGGTTTTCCTCTTACAAGTACTCTGATACCGCTATTTTTTCCCCATGAATTTTTATTCAGGCCATTTGTATGCGTAAATGGAATCCAGCCGTCTTCAAAGCCTGAGGAATCATTACCTAAAAATGCATCATACCAAAATGCGGAAGGTTGATTGGTAGGGGTAGTGGTGAAACCATTTGTAATTCCGTTCTCACCAGTAATGTCAATACTGTCTTTCAAGATTTGTAATCCCATATCTTGGTTAAAAGGATGTCCGATAAATTGGTAACTCCTTCTTCCCCCTTTTATGAAATACTTCGCCGATATCTCTCCAATTAATTCGGATCCGGAAGAACATGGTCCTATTTCTGAAGCCGTATCCATTGTAAGATAGCCATGCGTATCAAAAAATCCGTCTGTAATACGTAAACTCTTGGTGATTGTTAAGCTATCAGATAACGATAATCCATTGCGATTCTGGATGATAAGGTTTTGTAAAATTTGGTTGCTGAATATTTTGCCATCCATATTTTGAGGGACAGTATTGCTCATCAACAGCCCTCCTTTATCTGCTAGGATGGAACTTCTAGGTGCACTTATTTCCCCGTTTACCTTTAATATTCCAAGAATGATTAATTCTGTATTGGTTGACAGTGTTAGGTTTCTACAAAAGGCAGAATCTTTGATTAAAGGAGAAAATGATAAGCCGGGATTTATTAAGACATCTGTTGAACTGGTTGGCAAATAACGCAAGCACCAATTATAAGCATTATGCCAATCGTTATTATTATTTCCAAGCCATAATCCATTTTTTAGAACCGTAATTTTTATCGGTTCTGAATAGTTTTCACAAGAGCCTGAAATGATCTGTCTTCTAAACCAGGAATCAGATTTTAAAGTAGCGGGGGAGTAGTTCTGTAAATTATTTAATCCAGATGTAGCAATGTATCCTGTGGTATCATTAACTGATGAAACTTCCCAAACATATTTTATCATTCCGTTACCTCCCGAAGGAAAAGTACCAGTAATCATTTGTGGGGTTTGATCAATACAAATTACCTGATTTTGACTAAGCACATTATTTTTAATAGTAGGTTGTATCACTAAAATCAATACTTTTTGTGATACATTTACGCCATCTGAAATTTCTGAAATAAGGGTATCGATACCCGAAATGTTTTGTAAAGGATAGTATTCAAAACCAATAGGTGTTTGATTTTTTCCTGAGGAATTCATTGTTAATGAACGTTTTGACAACATTCCTAATCTATTACTTCCGATGATATTCCAAGTAATTGACTCACCTATTTCCGGATCAATTACAGCAAGCTCATTTGAAATCGATATTTGAAAACTGTTCTCACACAGTTTGATTGTGTCTGAAATGAGTTTCGAAAATATAGGAGCAATGCCATCAATTTTAATTTTTGAAACTGGCATGTTAGCTCCAAAATTTAAGGGGACTAGATTGCCTGCAATATCAGTAATTGTATTATTTCCAAATAAAGTTGGCCCGATGGAAATCCCATTTTTGTCAAGGTCTCCAGGCTGTACAGTGTACTGAAAAACGAAATGAGAAGTGCCTGAGCCTTCTGTGTAAAGTATTTTTTTTGATTTATTGTCTATGGCAATTTTGATATAAGGTGTATCCTTATTTGAAATGAAAAATACCGGTTTCGTAAAAGACAATATGATACTAAGTATTTCACCAGTTTTATATGTTTTATCGAACGGTAGCTGAACATTTTTTATGATCGGGACAACTGCATCTACCCTTATACTGTCGGTGCTTGCAATATTTGAAAGTATTTGATTGACGGGAATAGATAAGATATCCTTAATACTTCCATTATTTAATGTAATTGAAGTATTTGGATTGATATAGAGATTTCCTGAATCTCTCTCCTTTACTATATATCCAAAGGACAACACTTCGGTACCTGAGCCAGTAAAGTATCTAGCTTGTTTGGCGGTAGTTCCAATATTTATTGTAAATGTTGGAATGCCGAGTATCGTTGAAACAAAAACTTTTCCGTTGAATTGTAAGTTAAATAGGATGGTATCTCCCATTTTATAAATACCCTTTTTAAGAACTTGTAATAGCCTAACAGAAATTTTTGGCGGATTAATATGAATCCCGGAGAGGATGCCCAAATTGTTCAATGTAAGTAATGATTGATTACCGGCAGCGTCCCTGATAGATGAATCAATATCTTGAATTTGTGAACTAAGTTTTAGGCTATCAACTTGCAAATCCAATGAATCGATTGTATAACTAAAATCTAAAATACTTGACCCACTACCATTTAAATATTTTATCTCCTTAACTTTGTTTCCAGTTGATAATACTAAGGAGGGCGTAATTTTCCCAATCGTTAAATAAATAGTTTTGGAAAAAGTAATATGAAAGTTTAGCTTATTACCTGTATTATATACTCCGGGAATGGGTGTTTCAATATTCTTAACAAATGGGGGTATAGCATCAATTATTGTATTTTTAGTAATCGGTGGAATAAATGATGCGGAACCAATATTTCCTGCATCATCCTTTATTTCAATATTGCTTAAACTGGTTGCTACTTTTATTCCATCAAGATCTAAATCGCCTTTTTGAATAATGTAACGATACAATAAACTATCTGAAAGCTGTCCTGTAAC
>JAYTSC010000143.1:0-4213 GCA_043745885.1 Bacteroidota bacterium
ATTTCTGTCCTTAAGGCAGATAACGCTGAAGTAGTCTATGAAATGAATGCCCAAACGGGTTTAGCTCCGGCAAGTTGTCAGAAAATTATTACCAGTGCCTCTGCAATGGAGTTGTTAGGGCCTGATTTCAGATATCAAACCATCTTGGGTTATCAAGGGTCTATTCAAGACGGACTTTTAAAGGGAAGTATTCAATTAATTGGAAGCGGTGACCCAACCCTGGGTAGTTGGCGTTACGAATCAACCAAAGAAGAAAAACTGTTACAACAGTTAGTAAAGGGTATTAAACAAGAAGGAATTACAAAAATTGAGGGTGATTTAATGGGCTTTACCGGCAAATGGGATAACCAATTATTACCGGGTGGATGGATTTGGGATGATATCGGAAATTATTATGGGGCTGGTAGTGCAGCCTTAAACTGGCGTGAAAACCAATATGACCTTTTTTTGCAATCAGGAACTATGGTAGGGGATAAAGTTAATATTGTTGGCACTAATCCGATGCTTTATGGGATTACCTTAACAAGCCAGTTAATTTCGGCGCATAAAGGCAGTGGAGATAAAGCCTATATCTATTTACCGCCAACTTCACAAACTGGTTTTGTACGAGGTACAATTCCGGTTGACGAATCTGCTTTTACTATTTCCGGATCTATTCCGGACCCTTCTTTTCAATTATTAGCAACTATAAACGAAAGACTTTCTAATGAGAATCTGAAACCAGCACGATTTTCAGTGATCACAGATAAAGCATTGCCTATCATCAAAACACTTTCTGTTATCCATTCTCCTAAGCTAGACAGTATCAATTATTGGTTTATGAAAAAGAGTATTAATTTATATGGAGAGGCATTACTAAAAACACTGGCTTATGAGAAAATGGGAATGGGCACTACTGAAAAAGGGGTGGAGATAGTTAAAAAATTCTGGAAGGAACAGGGAATTGAATCTGCTTCTCTACATATCATTGATGGTAGTGGTTTGTCGCCACAAAACAGGGTTACCACGGATGCTTTGGTTAAAATATTAATTTATGCCAGAAGCCGTTCCTGGTTCAGCTTTTATTATGATGCATTGCCGGTTTTTAACCAAATGAAATTAAAAAGTGGTACAATTGGAGGGGTCAAAAGCTTTGCCGGCTACCATACTGCCAAAGATGGAACAGCCTATACAGTAGCTATCATTATTAATAATTATGATGGATCTGCCAATGAAATAGTCAAAAAAATATTTCTGGTATTGGATGAATTAAAGTAGCGTAAAACCAGAAAAATCAGGTTGTTTCTTTGTGATTCTATCAACTCCAAACCCTTATATTTACATAAAACTAATTATCATGAGCGATCAAAACTTTAAGAACCATCGTCGGTTAGTTCCCGGTTTCCACGGACTAACTTTTCTAGCCATATTGGCTTTGTTAATTGGATCCGTCGTTAATGTATGTAATTCTGCTAAAGAAAATTTGTATTCCGCTTCCCTTATTTGTTTAGTTGCTGTTATTATTTTATCATTAGCATGGTATTTAAGAGCATTTGCATTGAAAGCCCAAGACAGAGCTATACGTGCAGAAGAAAGTTTCCGGTATTATATTTTAACAGGAAAAGTAATGCCAGCAGGGATAAAAATGGCACAAATTATTGCCTTACGTTTTGCCTCCGATGAGGAATATGTAGCTTTGTTAGAAAAAGCAATTCGTGAAAATTTATCCAGTGATCAAATTAAAATGGCCATTCAAAATTGGCGTGCCGACCACAACAGGGCCTAAGTATTAAAAAAAGGTGTTAATTTTTCTCTAAGGTTTTCGGGTAGCCCGATCCATTTTCCCGTTTTGCTATCTATAAAGAATAAAACTACTTTGCCAACGGTGAGTAGTTTTTTTCTTTCGTTATATACCTCATGATGAAACTCAATTTGGTGTTGTAGGGGTAGCTCTCTCAATTGGGTTTTAATGGTTATCAAATCGTCATAATGAGCAGGTCGTAAAAACCTAGCTTCCATTGCCACAACGGGCATCCTAACACCCATTTCTTCCATCTTTTTATAGGTAAATCCCAATTCACGAATGCACTCTGCACGACCCACTTCAAAGTATTGAGCATAGTTGCCATAATAAACAATATCCATCTGATCGGTTTCAGCGTATCGTACCCTTACTGTAGTAATGTGTTCATACATAGTTATTCTCATTTGTTGACAAACTAACCCTTCGAATCTGTTTTTCCACAAATGCCGGAATGATGTTTGCTTACTAAACCCGTATACTACCTTTAAAACAGGTTTTGCTTTTCATTAAGAAAGAATAATAAATCTTTGCTTAAAATAAAATGAATGTAAAGATAACTTTTCTTCGATGTAAATAAAAAATCCAGTTACAACCAATCGTTATTTTAATTACATCCTCAAACCCTTTGATTTGAATGGTTCTTTACTAAACAAAGATTAAATAGCTTGTTCAATGACAAAACTTGTTCTTATATTTTCGCTGTTTTTTTCCGGTTTTTGTGTTATACAGCTATCGGCTCAATTTACACAAATCCATCTGGATCCGGACATTGAATTTAAAGACGCAAAAGTTCTTTATCAGAAAGAACAATTCAGCCTTGCTTACCCTGTTTTTAAAAAAATATATAGTAATGGTATCGGAAAAAGTAATACACCTGTAAACATAGCTTTAGAAAGCAAGTTTTATTATATTATTTGTGGTTTAGTTGTGAATGATTCATCAACGGTTCCTTTAGCTGTAGAATTTATTAAGCAGGAAAATGCCAATGCACTTATTCAAATATTGAGTTTTCATTTGGGGGAATATTTTTACCGAAAACAGGAATATGAGAAAGCACAATCCTATTTTCAGAATACAGCATTGGCCAACTTAAGCAATACTGAGATTGCCTCCATGAAATTTCATCAGGCCTATTGTTATTTTGTTGTACAACAATTTGATAAGGCGAAGTCACTTTTCAATGCAATGAGGCAAATACCTTCCGATCCTAATTATCTGGATGCCAATTATTATTATGGATTTATTTGTTTTAATGAAAAGAATTACCCACAAGCCTTAATAAGCTTTCAGATTTCAGAAAAACTACCGGAATACCAGTCGGTTATTCCATTTTATATTGCTGAAATATATTATTTTAAAGGTGAAAAAGATAAAGCGCTTTCCTATGGAGAAAACATTCTGAAAAAAAGCGGCCAATACTACGATTTGCAACTTAAACAATTGGTTGGTCATATCTGGTTTGAAAAAAAGTTCTTCAATAAAGCTTTACCTTATCTGGAAAAATATGTGGATGGAAATGCTAAAGTGAGAAGAGAAGATATTTATGAATTATCTTTTTGTTATTATGATGCAAAAAACTGGGAAAAGGCTATTGAAGGATTTAAACAATTGGGAGGTGCCAAAGATTCATTGGCACAAAATAGTATGTACTTATTAGCAGATGCCTACTTGAAAACCGAAGATAAGCAAAATGCCCGCACCGCCTTTCAATTCTGTGCGGCAAACAATAGCAATGCTATTCAAAAAGAAGTTTCTGCATTTAATTATGGTAAATTATCTTATGAGCTGGGTTATATGGATCTGGCTTTACAAGCTTTTCAATCATTTATTGCAAATTATCCTAAGTCAAAATACATACAGGAATCTAAAGAATTATTAGTGAATACTTTAGCCAATACTAGTAATTATAAAGATGCTTTGCTTTTATATCAAGCCCTTAATATTAAAAGCGACAATGTCATTAAATTGTATCCGCGACTTTTATATGGAAGTTCTGTGGAATTGATTAATGATCAAAAAATTGATAAGGCTGATGAATTATTGACTAAACTTTTGTCTGCCCCATATAATAACGCCCAACTTCCATTAGCTTATTTCTGGAAAGGAGAAATTGCCTACCGAAAGGAAATGACAGAGGAGTCTATTGAATTCTTCCGAAAATACCTTTCAAATCCGATTACCAATGGTGAAGTTAATCTACCACATGCAAAATATAGTTTAGCGTATGGGTATTTGAAGACCGAGAATTATACACTTGCCAAAGAGTATTTTGAACAAAAAACACAAACCATATCGGTTAATTCCACATCCATAGAACAGGATGCTTATTTGAGAGCAGCAGACTGTTATTTTATGTTAAAGGATTTTAAGCAATCTGCAAAAATGTATGATGTAGTTCTTACCAAAAAACTTCCATCAGCTGATTATGCC
>JAYTSC010000144.1:0-5277 GCA_043745885.1 Bacteroidota bacterium
GGGGTTGAATTTTTCAACATCATCCGTAAAGCACATCCCCATCCCATTAGAATATTGCTAACCGGCTATGCCGATTTGGATGTACTCATCGATTCAATCAACAAAGGCGAAATTTTCAGGTATCTTAAAAAACCATGGAGTGATATTGAATTAAGAACCGCCATTCAGAATGCCTATGAAATGTATTTGACCAAAATGCAGCTGAAATCAAAGGTGGATGAGTTACAGAAAACCAATGATGAACTGAACAGATTTGTGTATAGCACCTCTCATGATCTTCGATCTCCACTAGCCAATATATTAGGAATTTTAAATCTTGCCAAGCTTCAGCAACTTTCTACAGATGTGAATAATTATTTTGGAATGATTGAAAGTTGTGTGAATAAAATGGATGACTTTATTCATAAAACAATCGAGTATTACAAAGGCATTCGAATGGATGATGTAAACGAAGCTGTAGACTTTCAAAAAACGATAGCGGATAGTATCGAATTATGCAACATTCAAAATCCACAAATTGATTTTGACGTTACCATAGATCAGCCGGTTGATTTTAGTTGCGATGCTTATAGACTGTCTCTTATATTAAATAATTTAATTTCGAATGCCATCAAATACCAGCGGGAGGATGAGAAATTTCCAAAAGTTAGCATCAAAGTGCAAGTAACAGAAAAGGAAGTCAAAATATACATTGAAGATAATGGTGTCGGAATTATTCAAGATCATCTGAACAAAATATTTGAAATATTCTTTAGAAGTACCAATTTTAAAAATGGGTTAGGAATTGGATTGTATATAGTGAAGGAGGCACTTACAAGAATTGGAGGTGAAATATTTGTAAGGTCAGATATTGGTAAAGGAACAGCTTTTACTTTAGTGGTTCCTAATCAACTTTATAAAACAAAGGATTAATCATATAAATCTATTTTGCTCTTATATGATTTCCTTGTTAAAAAGTATATAGGTATTCAATCCTGCCCACCATTTTTTTTCCCTTATCATAAGCAATTTCTTTGCTCTTTAATCCCCGGTCATTGTATCCGTATTTCCAAATCAAATAATTTGCGCTACTCAATGATATTTGTAAAAGTTGGCTCACATTACCTAGTTCATTGTATTCGTATTGAAAGTCGGGAAGGAGCTTCTTCATTTTTGCATAATACCTTACAATGTCTGTGAGTTGATTTTTATCATTGTAATAATAATAATAGGTTTCCACAACCTTTGATTTCTTATACCAGTTTTCCTCCAATACCAGACCTTTTTCATCGGTGTCTAGTTTAACGAGAACCGTATCTTTTTTGTTTTTTATCTGTAACATAGAAATAGGCAGGCTTTTTTCATTGTATTTCCATTCGTGTGTTTCAAGCATCGTTGTTTTTAGTGCAGTATCAATAATGGTTAATTGTATGGTTTGTAAGACGCCATTATCCGAATAAAAATATTCGGTTTTATTGTCTATACCATTATTGTTAGATTGACTCTTCTTCAAACGCCCCATTTCATAATTACGGGTAGTAACTGAAGATTTTCCAATCGATGTTGCCGTATTCAAAACAATTTTTTTACCATCCAGGCTAATCTCTTGTTCAAACAGAAAACCGTCCGTT
The DNA here is from genome assembly GCA_043745885.1 of Bacteroidota bacterium. GTDB lineage: Bacteria > Bacteroidota > Bacteroidia > Chitinophagales > Chitinophagaceae > Sediminibacterium. Next base: position 1,611 of record JAYTSC010000144.1, read on the forward strand.
AAACTATTGTCAGCTTCAAAGCTTGTGGCAGTTATTTTTTTTACTTTTAAGCTTCGGAATAACTTGTATTGATCATTTCCCTGATGAGTAGAAACGATATCATTAAAATAAAATTGACCATAATTGGCTGAAAACAGTAAAAAACTTGAAAATGTCAGTAAAAATCTCATTGGGTACTTTTTTTGTCAAATGTACAGGTACAGTTTTCAACAATCCAAAAACAGATATCCAATACCCTTGCCACAACCATTTTGTTCAGTATTTTTAATCAAACGTTAACAAGTGTCACACTTAGCCGAAAGATCCGAAAAATCATGCCTCAACTGTGGTGCAGCCATACATGGGAGATATTGTGAAATTTGTGGACAGGAAAATACGGAACCCAAAGAAACATTTTGGCATTTACTTACCCATTTTATTAATGATATTACCCATTTTGATGGTAAATTTTTTAGTACGCTTACATTCCTACTCTTTAAACCGGGTTTTTTATCTGGTGAATACTTAAAAGGTAGACGTGCTTCCTATCTCCATCCCATACGAATGTATGTTTTTACATCAGCCTTTTTTTTTCTAATTTTCTTCAGTTTACAAAAAGAGGAAGATCTTATTAAAATTACGGAAAAACAACCCACTGCCGCAGAAGTAATGAGAAATTTGGAGAAGAAGAAAGCCGGCTTAAAAGAGACTCTTCAAGATAGTATGCCTGATTTAGTAAAAGTTCCCATTCTAAAGGCAATTGCATTAACAGATAGTAACATGGCCGTTCTTAAGAAAGATACAACCGCCAAAGATCAAATGACTAACAGTGACGACTTTCTTTCCTGGGGAGACGACAAGAAGTACAGAACTGTACACGATTATGATTCTATCCAAAAAAAATTGCCCTCCGTACAAAAAAATAATTTCATAGAGCGACGAATTCGAATTCAAAAAATACATCTGTTTCAAAAATATCATGAAGACTCCAAAAAGATCATAGAGGCTATTATGGAAAAATTTAAGCATCTCTTCCCTCAGATGTTATTCTTTTCCATGCCGCTATTTGCCTTGATTTTACAATTATTATATGTTAGAAATAAAAATTTATACTATGTAAACCATATCGTTTTTACCATTCATTTGTATTGTGGAACTTTCATTCTTATTCTAATTGGCATCTCTTTTGAAAATTTATTTTCAACTTTCCATGTAAAAGTAGCATCATGGGTAAACGGGTTATTTGTTATAACCGGATTTATTTTTTGGTACAAAAGTATTCGAAACTTTTACCAACAAAAAAGGGCTAAAACTATTTTTAAATACCTATTAGTTTTGGTGAGTTCGCTTTTTATTATGTTATTAATATTTATTGCATTCTTCATTTTTTCGGCAATGGCCATTTAAACCAATTGTATGCAAAATACTTCAGATAGTTTTTTAAGGCTGGTTAAAATTATGGATGAACTCAGGGAACAATGTCCCTGGGATAAAAAACAAACCATCCATACCCTTCGTCCTTTAACCATCGAGGAGACATATGAATTGGCGGATGCTATTTCAGAAAATGATTGGAAAGGGATAAAAGAAGAATTGGGCGACATGCTATTACATATTCTTTTCTACGCTAAAATTGGATCTGAACAAAAGCAATTCGAATTACAGGAAGTGATTGATGGCATTTCTGAAAAGTTAATTTATCGGCATCCGCATATTTATGCTGATGTGAAGGTTGCTGATGAAGAAGATGTAAAAAGGAATTGGGAAAAACTGAAAATGAAAGAAGGTAAAAAATCAGTACTAAGTGGCGTACCGCCTTCCTTGCCGGCAATGGTTAAGGCTACCAGGATTCAAGAAAAAGCCAAACAGGTTGGTTTTGAATGGGAGAATAAGGAAGATGTATGGAAAAAAGTAGAAGAGGAGATAGGGGAATTAAAAGAAGCAATTGAATTAAATTCTCAAGACAGCATTGAGGATGAATTTGGAGATGTTTTATTTAGCCTTGTAAATTATGCACGGTTTTTGCAGGTTGATCCGGAAGGGGTTCTGGAAAAGACAAATAAAAAATTTATCTATCGATTTCAAAAAATGGAGGAGATAGCGATTGCACAAGGACAAAAATTGCAGGACCTCAGTTTAATCGAAATGGATAGTATCTGGAATGAAGTAAAAAAACAAACAAAAATACTTGATTAACTCAATAAAAAGAATTGCATTTAAACACGGCTATTTAATTATTGCTGCTGCTTGGCTATATACACTCTCCTTCATTTTTTTAAATTATTGGAGTTATTCCTCTTCCCCTCAAAAAGTAAAGAGCAAAATAGAACAACGAATTTCAAAACTGGAAAGCAAATTTGAGCAGGTTTTGAAAGATACTTTGTTGATTTCCCAATTTATAAACCAATTACCCGAAATAACAGATCCTGTTAAAGAAGAAATAGGTTTATTTATTTATCAACAAAATCAGGTCGCAACAGTACCACGGCTTATTTATTGGAATACAAATCGCATGTATATTAATCCCGATGACCTTTATCGCCCATCCGGAACTTATTTTGTTGATAATAAGAACGGCCAGTTTGAGCTGATCTGTAAAAAGTTTACCCAGAAAGGCCGAAATTATTTGGCAATTGCCCTGTTACCCATCCGATGGTCATATTTCATGCAAAACAAATACTTACAGTCTGAATTTGCCGGGTTTGAGGGAATTAACCAACAATATGAAATCAGTTCTGATCTTACTTCCCCCATTGTAAGGAACAGTAACGGAATGGAATTATTCAGGATAAAATTAAAGCAAGGGAAATCGTTTATCACTTATGATAGTATTACCATTCTTTTTAGGGTTCTAGCGATTATCTTGTTAATGATATTTCTCCATTCGTGTGCACAAGAATTAGTTATCATCGCTGGCTTTCGTAGCGGATTTGGTTTTTTATTGGTTTCTGTTACTTTCACCAGATTACTAGCTTATTTGGTTTCATTTCCGCTTGATTTTAGTAAACTTCCACTGTTTGATCCAACTATTTATGCATCTAATTTCCTACACCCTTCCTTAGGTGACCTTTTTGTAAATTCAATTTTATTATTCTGGGTTGTTAATTTTTTTAAAACCTATCATGATAGCAAAAGTGGGCTTCCATTCAAATTTCGGGTAAGGCTTTATGCATACGCTAACCTGATTTTACTAACCTGTATTTGTTTTTTTCTAACCGGTATCATAATCAGTCTGGTAAAAGACTCAAAAATTCCCTTTGATGTTTCCAATGTATTTGGACTAAACATATATAGTATTATCAGTTTTATCTTACTTTGTTTTTTGGTACTCACATTTTTCCATTTTTCACAAATATTAGTACCTCCTGCAATAAAAAATAATATTCGGGTGTATGTACAATGCCTTGTTATTGTACTTTTTGGACTGGCTTTGCTTTTTATCTTCTCTTCCAATTCCACTACTCGAATTTATTTGAATGTATTGATTTGGTTATTATTGTATATTGTTTTGATTAATTATCGAAGGCAAGATTTAAGCCTGCCACTGTCTAAATCTAGTTTTTTTATTTTTTGGGTGATGATCTTTGCCCTCTCAATCGCTACAATAGTCATACAGCAAAATGGGGCAGTGGAATTTGAACAACGAAAAAGAATCGCTGAAAAATTAATCATCCAAACAGATCCTTCC
>JAYTSC010000145.1:0-5621 GCA_043745885.1 Bacteroidota bacterium
AGTTGGTAAGTGTGCTGCCGCTTTTGCCGCTTACATTAATGGAACGCTCCAGTTCTTTGTACAGTTGGCTAAAACCACTTACTTTGTTAATGGCTTGCTGTACCAGTGTCACGTAATCGGGGGCAGCAGTACGCAGCCCGGTAAGCTGTTTTGTTGTTTGCATAAAACTGTTTTTAGTTCATGCAAAACAAAGCCTCTTTAATCTTGAAGAGGCTTACTAACTACCGTAGGTTTAGTACAACCTGGCATTGTCGCAATACGGGCGGAAGGAAGTGCAATCAGCAGCCTATCTCTACCTTTCTTCGGTTTTCAGTTGACCGTTTTGTAATTGAAATTTTGTTTACTAATTTACATCAGCACCAGGCGGACATAGCATCTATTCCCATACTGCGCTAATGCTTCACGTTGGCAGCTATACAAAAACTTACTATGCAAAAATTCATAACGACATTTTTACATTGCTTCATCTTGACCCAGTCTTTTGGCCAGACACAACCCAAGGTTTCATCTTACCTACATGGACAATATAACAAAACCATTTACGACAGAACAGTGGGTAACAATCCATGGGGAATGGGTTTGGGACTTCAGTTATTTTTTAATAAGAACTCAAACCTCAAACCCACACTTGACCTAACCGCCGACGCTTACCTTGAAGATGATAAAGTTTTTAGGACTTATACTGATGGAACCGAAATTGTTGATGTTAGAGGCATGTTGAATGTTTTTGCAGGTGTATCATTTCATCCAACAAAGACAATTTATTTATCACTTGTAACTGGCCCCAGCTTTGTTAGCGGACAGACCTTATTGGGATTGAAGCCTTCTTTTGGTTTTTATTTTTCACAAGATAAAAGGTGGACAGGAAAAATTTCTTACATCAACGTATTCAATCGTGACAAGACTACTAAAGAAGATTTTGGTACAATAAGTTTCTCTCTTGGTGTTAAGCTCTTTTGACCTTGTACAGCAGCCAACATTATGAAGTATAGCTGAAAGCCCCCACAAAATCTTGCTGTATTACTCAAACAAAAAGGCCCCTTTATTTAATCATTCGGAGTACTTTTTATATTGTTAAGTAAAAGCCTGTTTATTAGTTGCTGCTAACCCGCATAGGCCCCTATCTGGAATCTATATGGAGAAAAAAAGTATATCCTGTAATGAGCAAGTTGGTCGAATTACATCTAACGCAAAAACTTCACGCCACTATTCATTTACTACATGCCCGGTTGCTTTAATTGCCAGCCGGTTTTTCTTTTTTCTTCATCTACCATTTGCTTCACATCCAATAACAGTTTCTTTGCATCATAAATGATTCCGTCTTTTATGGTATATAAAATACCACCGGTTCTAATTGCTTTATTATCTTTACTTAGTTCAATGGCACCTGTTCCGTATAATACCTGTAAATTTTTTAGTGGGTTAGCATTTACAATTACAATATCGGCCAACTTGCCTACTTCTACACTGCCGATTTCTTTGTCCATGCCTAATGCTTGTGCACCATATAAAGTTGCAGAACGAATAACTTCTAAGGGATGAAAACCGGCTTCTCTTAATAATTCCAATTCCCTTATATATCCAAATCCATATGTCTGGTAAATAAATCCATCATCTGATCCGGTAGTTACCCTGCCACCCCTGTTTTTATATTCATTGATGAAGGTCATCCACAATCGAAAATTGTTTTTCCATTCCACTTCCTGTTCAGTACCCCAGTTATGCCAATAAGAACCATGCGATTGTAAACTAGGTTCATAAAATTTCCATAATGAGGGTAAGGTATATTCCTCGTGCCATTCTGCTCTTCGGGCACGTTGCAAATCTCGGTTGGCATCGTAAATATTGAAAGTGGGGTCGAGGGTAAAATCGAGAGACAGCAATTCATTCATCACCTTATTCCAATGTTCACTAAAAGGAGCGGCAGCCTGTTTCCATAACTTACCTGCTTCTTCAAATCTATTTTGTTCATCATTGTAATTATAATCCAAAGGAAAATTTTGAATGGTTTTATCTGTAAATAATGCTTCCGGTAATCCATACCAATGTTCCATACTGGTCATCCCGGCACGAGCCGAATTTAAAACATTCCATCTTGCAACATCTGTTTGCGCATGGTGACAGCAGGATCGTAACCCCAGCTTTTTATTTTCTCGGATAGCCGCATCCATTACTTCGGGAGAAGCCCCAAAAAATTTTATACCATCCGCTCCATTCTTTGCATTTTGTTGTACCCAAGCCCGGGCCTGGTCTGCAGTAGTAATGGGCGTTTTACTTCCTTGCCCAAATGCGGTATAGGCAAATAATCTGGGGGCGGTAATCTGGTTTGCCGCACTTTTTACTTTCTGGTCAAGCACCCAATCCAATCCATTACCTGCTGACGGATCACGAACAGTGGTAATGCCATGTGCCATCCATAACTTAAAAACATATTCAGCAGGAGTACCCTGTGCAATGCCACCAATATGTCCATGCATATCTATTAAACCGGGAAGGGCAAACATGCCTTCACAGTTAATTTCTTTACCGCCTTCTTTTAACTGCGGTCTTCTAGCTGGATCTATAACAGCCCCCGGGCTACCCAATGAACTAATCTGAACAATTCTGTTTTGCTCTACAACAATATCTACCGGCCCTAAAGGGGGAGCACCGGTTCCATTAATTAAAGTTACCCCGCGAATGATGAGTTGAGAATAAGGACCTGAACCTTCATTTTTTACAGGGGCTTTGGTAATCTGTGCTTGTGAAAAAAAACAGAAAATTGTCAAAGCGAAAATAATAGAAATCCTAAAAGATATTTTTTTCATAAGCGTATATTGAAATTAATAGTATTGTAAAAAGTAAACAGTAAACAGTTCTTCAAAGTACCCTCAGAAGCTGTTTAAACTAATCATATGTAAAACCGTTGCCACAGATTAACACAGAAAAAACCTGTGCTATCTGTGTCAATTTTTATTTCATAATTAAATTTATATTAGTAAGTCAAACTACTTCTCAATTTTATCCATCATCTTTTTTCTATCTAAATATTTCTGCCTGATCACATCTTGTACCGGTCGGTTATGAATTTTACTCTCTAACCAGGATATAATATCAAGATACATAAAAGCCCGACTTTCCAATCGGTTTTTTTCTAAAGGCTGTAATGCGCTTAGTAACAATTCAAACTCAGGCTTTAGTTCTTTAGGCGAGAGACGTAAGGATTTTTTTAAAAAGACAAATACCTCTTCTTCAACGATACTTAAATTTTGCATTTTATACATAAACCGGTAAACCGACTTTACCAAATATTCCATTAACTCAAAATTACCCAGTTCGTAATGGGCAATCAAATGCAATAACCTGGCATAACATTGGAGATCTGTTCTCAAATCAACTTTCCAGTTGATAATTTTGTTTAAGTAATCAATACTTTTATCACTATCACCACTTCCAAAATATAAAGAAGCAATCTTATAATAAAATACTAAAATTCTATGCCTGTCCAAGTACAATTCAAACGTAGCCAACTTCTCTTCTATGTACGGAACCAATGTAAGCCCTTCTGTAAAACTGCCCTCCATAAAATGTTTATTGAGTTTGGCAATATCTAAGTAAATAAATGTTTGAATTAAGTTATTTCGATTCTGTTGAACAACAGGTGTTGCAATAAATTTCTCAAATACCTGTATTGTGGCATCAAATTTTTGATAATTACGAAGATCAAAATGTGCACCTAATAAGTTGTGCAAACCCTTAATATAATGGGCAGTTTCAATGTCAATCATTTTGGGTTCAGCCTCAAACAAATCAACCCATTTCTGGCAATAACGGTAATACAATAAAAAATTTTGCGTTATAAAAGCATGCCAACAGTAAGATTGATACAGGTACAATCTCTCATAGAAACCCTTAGATTCCTGTGCCAACCGAATTTTTTCTGTTTGTAAAAAAGCGTCTACGATTTTTATATCTGCTTCATTTCTGGCATGACCATTTTTTATGTACCAACTGTATAATTGCAGTGAAAGATTTGAAAGTGAACCAATTAAAGAAAGCCGACAGTTTACTTCCTCTACTTCCGCACTTAATTTTTCTGCGCGGTCTTGCATACTTCGGGTGATATGTAGGGCTTCTATTTTTTTCTCTAAAAATAAAACTTGTAAAATATAGGTGACTTGGTTATTTGATCTTGCCAGGTCTTTTATTTTATCTAATATTTTGAGACTTTGCAGGTAAAGTCCTTTATTGTATAATAGTCTGGCAAAGTCTAATTGTTCATGCAATTGCAGATCTATGTTCTCTTCCTGGTTTAATAAACGAAGACTAACCAGAATTTCACGATATAAATGTGCCTTTAAATTGGAAAGTTGTTGCTTTTGGATAGAAGGGTTTTTTGCTAACAATTGTTCTTCTTCATAAAATTTCATTTTATCCATTGCATTAAATAAATGGATCACTTTCAGATCGCCCGAAGCCGAATTGCGAGTCATATAGAGTTTAAAATTTCTTTTTTCAGACTTTTCTAGGGACTGTATCAGTTGAAAAAGGGCATCAGTTGATCGGTTGGGCATCGTAATCTATTTATACCAAAATTCAATACAGATAAGGACTTCAGCGATTTTTGCCTTGTTTAAAGAGTGTAAAATACCATCAATTTTGAAACTTTCTTCTCCAAACTGTGAACTATATTCGAAAATGGCAGGTTAACTGAATGTTATTAATGGCTATCGATAACAAAATAGATAGCCGATCTTTTTGCCTCAATCATAAAAGAAAAAAACAATAATGGATCAACAGGTTTTCATATTCGATACTACCCTTCGCGATGGCGAACAGGTTCCGGGCTGCAAACTCAATACCAAAGAGAAGCTTGATCTGGCCGTTAAATTAGAAGCATTGGGTGTTGATATTATTGAAGCCGGCTTCCCCATTTCTAGCCCCGGCGATTTTGATTCGGTAACAGAAATATCCAAAATTATTAAAAATGCAACGGTTTGTGGTTTAAGTCGTGCGGTACAAAAAGACATTGAAGTTGCCGCCGCTGCATTAAAATATGCCAAAAGACCAAGAATTCATACAGGAATCGGCACTTCAGATTATCATATTAAAGCCAAATTTAACGCTACAAAAGATGAAATTCTACAAAGGGCCATTCAGTCTGTAAAATGGGCGAAAAATTTTGTTGATGATGTAGAATTTTATGCAGAAGATGCAGGCCGAACCGATAATGAATATTTAGCCAGAGTAATAGAAGCCGTTATTAAAGCAGGAGCAACGGTTGTAAATATTCCGGATACTACGGGTTATTGCCTTCCTCATCAATATGGCGAAAAAATTGCTTTCTTAAAAAACAATGTTTCCAATATTGATAAAGCGGTGATCTCTTGCCATTGCCATAACGACCTGGGTTTAGCAACCGCTAATTCAATAGCAGGAATAATTGCCGGAGCAAGACAAATTGAATGTACCATTAATGGCTTGGGAGAACGTGCCGGAAATACATCCTTGGAAGAAGTAGTGATGGTAATAAAACAACATAAAAAAGATTTGGGACTCTATACAAATATTAATAGCAAAATGCTCAACCCCATTAGCCGAGAGGTTTCTGATATTATGCGTGTACCGGTTCAGGTTAATAA
>JAYTSC010000146.1:0-6412 GCA_043745885.1 Bacteroidota bacterium
TGTAGGTTTCTAAATTATTTTCAAAATCAACGAACAAACTATTCCGCTAATAACTATATAATTTTATTAAGTACTAAACGTAAAGAATGGATCCGATAAAACTCACACAATTTTCGCATGGTGCCGGTTGTGGCTGTAAAATAGCACCGGCTGTTTTAGACAAGATATTAGCAAGCAACAGTTCTTTTTCGGATAACAAGAAATTATTGGTTGGAAATAAAAGTAAGGATGATGCTGCCGTATATGACCTTGACAATGGCATGGCATTGATTAGTACAACTGATTTTTTTACACCCATTGTTGATGATGCTTTTTCATTTGGAAAGATAGCCGGCGCCAATGCCATCAGTGATGTGTATGCAATGGGAGGAAAACCCTTATTGGCAATTGCCATCTTGGGTTGGCCGGTAGATAAATTGCCCGCTGAATTGGCACAACAAGTATTGGAAGGTGCCCGACAAATTTGTGCTGAAGCAGGTATCCCATTAGCTGGTGGACATAGTATTGATACACTGGAACCTATTTTTGGACTTTCTGTAAATGGACTAGTACCTATTGAATACCTGAAACAAAACAATACGGCAAAGTCGGGTGATCTATTATGCTTAACCAAACCTTTAGGCGTTGGTATATTAGCTACTGCCCAAAAAAGAGGTTTATTGAAAGAAGAACACCTTACCCAGATGCTTGAACAATTGGGCACTTTAAATAAAGTAGGTGAAGCATTAGGAAAAATTTCTGCTGTTCATGCCATGACAGACGTTACCGGTTTTGGATTATTGGGCCACCTTATTGAAATGGCAGAAGGTAGTGGACTGAGTGCTGAGCTTAGTTATCAAAAAATTCCTTTATTAGCTTCAGCCAAAGAATATGCTGTGCAACGAATTTCTCCGGATGCTACTTTTAGAAACTGGAATGGATATAGTAGTAAAGTTAGTTTTGCACCGGGAGTAAATGTAATGGAGGCCTTTACCCTATTGCCCGATCCGCAAACAAATGGTGGACTGTTAATTGCAGTTGCACCAGATGCGATGGAAGAAGTGAAGGCGGTATTTTCTGATTATGGATTGACTGAATTTATTGAGCCGATTGGGGTTATGACTTCTTTGGGGGAGAAAGTTATAATTGTTAACCCGTAAAAAAAATCACGCAAAGAAAATACTAAGAATATAAGGAGTCAATTTTTTTTGCCAGCTGGTGATCTTTTTCGGTGATGATATCTCCTGCATCATGTGTGTTTAGCCATACTTCCACGGTATTCCATACATTGGTCCATCGGGGATGGTGGTTTAATTTTTCTGCTTCAAAAGCAACCCTTGTCATAAAAGCAAAGGCTTCTGAAAAATTAGCAAAGGTAAATTTTTTGTACAGTTGATTCTTTTCTTCTATCCACATAATAATTATTTTTAAAAAATCATATTGCCCTTGTTTTTTATCTGTTCATTGGTTAATTCTGCAACCAATTGTACGCCGGATAATTTTTTTACTGCTTGTTTAATCCAGTTACATTTTTCGTCGTCTACTAAATCGTCTTTCATTAACCATAAAAAATCCATGTGTTTGAATTCGGGTAACAAGTATTCACCATCAAATTGGTTGTGGTAAAGATAATGCTTTAGAAAGCTATTGGGTTCTTTAAATTGATAAACCGAAAAATGATAATACCTATCTTTTTTTTTAAGGTGTATCTCAATGTCATTATTGAGCCTAAAGTCGAATCCTAGCAGGTTATTAAGTTGCAGACAAAACTGGTAATTTTTAATGGGTGCTGTAATGCCTAATAAACGGGTATCTTCAAAAAATTCATCATTTAAGTCATCAACATTTAAACGAAATTTCATATGATTTTGAGTTAAAAAACTATGTCAAATTCTTTTTCTTCTTTGCCACGCTTTATTCGCAATTTGGCTTTATCGCCTTTGTTAAATTTACCCAATACTTCTCCATAACTTTTTACATCTACAAACGTATATTCGCCCAATTGCATTAAAATATCACCTGTTTGTAGTCCCGCTTTTTCTGCCAGTTTACCCGGGCTTACACCATCAATACGCATACCGGTTCCGCTAAATCCATAATCAGGCATTACCCCCAAACTTACTCTAAAAGCCCTATTGCCACCGGGTTGTGGATCGTTTGTTTTGGTAAAAGGTAATTTGCCTTTATTATCGGTGACAGTTACTACCCGATAAATCATATTCACAATATCTTTTTCTCCAATAAAATTAATTTTATCCCAATCGTCGGTTGCTTTGTGGTAGTCGCTATGGCTACCGGTGAATAGAAATAGAACCGGAATATCTTTCCGATAAAATGAAGCATGATCACTGGGGCCACTACCGGTACTATCGAATTTAATCAATAAGTTATTTTTTTCTCCTGCGAATATTCCACCCCAAACAGGAGAGGTTCCATATCCACCAATAGTAAGTTTATGCGCTGTATCATATCTACCTACCATATCCATATTTATCATGTAGTTAGGGGTAATGGTGGTAGAAGGATTTTCTAACCAATACTTACTTCCCAATAATCCAAGTTCCTCTCCCGAAAAATTAAGGATAAGGTAATTATTATTTTTCGGAGCATTTTTTTTGAGTTTACGTGCCAATTCTATTAATGCAGCCGTTCCACTGGCATTGTCATCAGCCCCATTGTGAATAATGTGTCCGGTATCTAAAGCAGTTTTATCTTCTCCATATCCCAGGTGGTCGTAATGTGCACCAAGAATTACCGTATTGGCTGCCTGGTTATTTATGAACCCAATTACATTTTTTCCGATTCTTTTTTTATCGAAAAAACTAACTTTTAATTCAATTCCTAAGGAAGCTGTATTATCGGAAAAATATTTTTGAAAGCCTTCTTTGGTGATATACACTACCGGAATGGAAAGCGGAATTGTTTTATCATTTTTATTAAACTGAAGATTATCCGTGAGGTTGGAACTGTTATAGATAAATAATGACGTGGCTCCTTTTGCAATAACCGTTGTAACAATTTTTTTCACTTCTTCTTCTACATCAAATTTGGGGTTTGCCTTATTTTCTTCCAGCAAATCTTTCAGGTCTTTGAACCATGGCTGATGAGCTTCACTTAAAGCAATGGCCGGAGAGCCTTTAACAATTTGTTGCGCACTAAAGGCAAGTGGGATGAATTCTGTGGTTAATTGTAAAGATGTATTGTCAACTTTCAAGATAGTAGTTGCATCAATTTGTTTTCCCTCATTCACTTCAAATTCTTGTATATATCCATTCACCCCTTTGGGTTCCAGTCCCATTTGTTTATATTGATTAATGATATACTGCATAGCCAATTCTTCACCTTTACTTCCTGTTCTTCTGCCTTCCAATTTATCGTCGGCAAGGTATTGTATGTGCGCTGTGAGATTTGCCATCATTTCGGTATTCGCTTTTTCCTCAGCCATCCGTTTTTTTCTTTTACTTTGTCCAAAAGAAAGGATTGGAAAAAGCATCAGAACCAGCAAGAATTTTTTCATGTATTATTTGTTTGTAGTTGCAAAAATAAGCAGATGAATGTTTTATCACATTTTAGTTTTCTAAAATCTAATGTATTCTCTTCCCAATCTCGTAACTTTTCACTTCGCTTTGCCTATACATTTGTAAGCATTTACACAATTTGACAAAACCTGAATTACATATAGCACTAGTAGGCAACCCCAATAGCGGAAAAACTTCGTTATTTAATGCGCTAACGGGTCTAAACCAAAAAGTGGGCAACTTTCCGGGCGTTACTGTTGATAAAAAGACAGGACATGTACTATTAGATGGGAAAATGCCTGCAGAATTGATTGATCTTCCCGGTACGTATAGTTTATATCCTCGCAGATCAGATGAATGGGTGGCTTATAAGGTATTGATGGGAGCCGATAAAGACATTAAAGCCGATATTATTCTTCTGGTAGCAGATGCCAGTAACCTGAAAAGAAATCTCTTATTCTGCAGTCAGATCATTGATCTGAAAATACCCGTGGTAATGGCCCTAACCATGAATGACCTTGCCGCTAAAAAAGACATCGAAATAGATATTGCCGGATTGGAAACAGAATTGGGCATTCCCATAGTTGCAGTAAACCCAAGGAAAAATAAGGGAATGGTTGAACTGAAAAAAATATTAGTACAGGTAGCCAATAGAAAGTCCAAAACGTATGCAAGGGATTTTATGGATACAAAGAAACTGGCCCCGATATCAGTAGAAAGTATTCGAAAATTATTTCCGGATATAAGTGAATACGCTGGCATTCATTACCTTATTAATCATGAAAATTTTCCACTCAATCCACAACAGCAAAAGGCTATTGAAGAGATTGAGATTGAGAACAAATTCAATCCAACCAAAACACAGGCCGAAGAAATTATGCAGCGTTATAGCCGGATCAGGCAAATAATGCAACAACATGTAATTGAGCCGGGGCCATTAGAGAAAAAGATATTTTCTGATCGATTAGATAATTTATTGTTACACCGTGTTTGGGGTTATGTTATTTTATTGTCGGTTCTGTTTATTTTATTTCAAAGTGTTTTCTGGCTGGCACGTTTTCCCATGGACGGCATTGAATGGGGATTAAAAGTTTCCGGCTCCTGGTTGAATCTGAAACTACCCCATGCCTGGTGGAGTGATTTAATTGTGAATGGATTTGTAGCCGGACTTAGCGGCATTTTAGTTTTTGTTCCGCAAATCATGATTCTTTTTGGATTGATAACCATACTGGAAGATTCAGGTTATATGGCTCGTATCAGTTTTTTAAGTGATAGGCTGATGCGAAAAGTAGGACTAAACGGCAAGAGTGTGATGCCCATGATTAGTGGCTTTGCCTGTGCTGTTCCGGCTATTATGAGTGCCAGGAATATTGAAAATAAGAAAGAGCGATTATTAACCATTCTGATAACGCCTTTAATGAGTTGCAGTGCACGTTTGCCAGTATTTACGGTACTAATTTCTCTGGTGATTGATGATAAATATTACTTTGGATTTTTTAGTCTCCAAGGATTGGTGATGATGGGTTTGTATTTTATTGGAATCGCTATGGCATTAATAGTTAGTTCTGTTCTAAAATGGTTTATCAAAATAAAAGAAAAAAGTTTTTTCATACTTGAACTCCCGGTTTACCGTGCACCCAGATGGAAAAATGTTGGCATTACAATGCTACAAAAGGCTAGTATTTTTGTATTTGATGCGGGAAAGATTATTATGATCATCAGTTTGCTTTTGTGGTTTTTGAGTTCCTATGGACCAGGTACTCGAATGCAAAAAGTAGAAGACAAGTATACTTTGTTGGTGCAACAAATGCCAACAAAAAAAGATTCTCTGCAAAAACATTTGTCTGCTGAAAAATTACAAAATTCTTTCGCAGGTATTTTGGGTAAAGCAATTGAACCGGCCATTGCACCATTGGGATACGATTGGAAAATTGGTATTGCACTAATTACTTCTTTTGCTGCCAGAGAAGTATTTGTTGGTACGATGGCTACCTTGTATAGTGTTGAAGAAAATGATGATAGTTCTTTACGCGAAAAAATGGGATCGGCTAAGCATCCTGATGGAAGTAAAGTGTATACTTTGCCTGCAGCCCTTTCGTTAATGATTTTTTATCTGTTAGCCATGCAATGTATGAGTACATTAGCCGTAGTAAAACGCGAAACCAGGTCATGGAAATGGCCGGTGTTTCAGTTTATTTATATGACGGGATTGGCTTATTTGATGAGTTTATTGGTGTATCAGGTGTTTAAATAATGGCACTAACATACCACTTTACACCAATCATTCGCAAAACAAAAAGCCACCAATTACGGTGGCTTTAACATTTAAATAAAATCAAAATGAAAACTATGACCAATCAACTCTTTTCCAAAGATAACCCACTGTCTTCCCTGACACAGGAAGAATTGGAATATTTATGTCTCCTGATTAAAGAGGAAGTAAAATACATTAAACAGAGTACAAATCCAAATCCCATAGACAAATTCGACTTAACTCCTATTAGTCGAGCTATAATGGGAAGATCTTTTATTCCTCCGAAAGAGGAGTTAAGTCTTTGGTCATTTCCTCGAATTCCTTTGTAGTAGCTAATCGTATTCTATATTTTATATCTTCAGAGTTTTCTCCGAATTTCAATTGAATAAAATTGGCATAGTCGTTCACCAATGCAATTAGATGGGCTGCTACCAAATTTTGATTGTAGTGGTGTTCTGTTGTTTGTTCTGGCATAAATTTTAGTTTTAGGTGTGTGATTAAAAGTAAGGTTTAAATGTCAGCCGTACAATGTGGACATTTAGTAATAAAAATATTATTGATCCGTTCATTGCAGCGAGGACATCTACCAAAAAGTCTTTTGTGTGAACTGTCTATATCTTTTTGGTCTGACATTGCTTCCATTCGAAGATTACCATATATG
>JAYTSC010000147.1:0-2894 GCA_043745885.1 Bacteroidota bacterium
GCCATTAATAGAAGCTTCAGAATTAATCAAAGATTTCCCTCAAATTACTTTAGCTATTGAAGGGCATACAGATAATAAAGCAAGCGCAGCATACAATAAAGATCTATCACAAAGAAGGGCTAGTACAGTAAGGAATTTCTTTGTTAATAGAGGTTTTGATCCTAAGAAACTAACAGCGAATGGCTATGGATTAGAAAGACCAATAGCTACCAATAGTACAGTTGAAGGAAAAGCAATGAATAGACGAGTATCCATTGTTGCGAATTTTCATGAAGAGTAATTTGAGAAAATAAAATATTTAATAAAGAAGTTGATATTGTGATATAAAATATAATTGATGCGTATACAAGTAAGCCGCAGTTCGCATATTGTGAATGAAAAATCTGTGAAACTGCGGCTAACAACTACTTTTAATTAGTAATAATCATTTAAACAGCATCATATGAAAAATAGTATAGTACTGATTTATCTTTCTGTATTTTTTATACAGCCTATTTTTTCACAAACATATAAGGTCGGCGATAAATCCGAAGCACTAATAAATAATAGCTGGCAACCCGTAATGATTATCAAAATTCCCGTAACCAATAATAATATTTACCGGGTAAAAGTAATCAATACACAAGCTTCGCAAAACGCAGGAGGTACTATCATCTCTATTACAAAAGATAAACTTAGGATTCCAATACCTCTAATGGGTAATTCACCTGCTATCGTTAAAAATAAGGTTATTCCAAGTAATCTTCATTTAGGTAGATATGAATTGTATTCCGGTATCCCTACTATGTATTTGGGTCATATCATTTTAATGGAAGATGGAAAATACAAAACAGCTTTTAGTACCGATGAAGACAATTATGAATTAGGTACTTATTCTTTTAATAACGAAACCGGCACCATTGAATGGTTATCCGGCGTATTTAAACACAATAATTGGGGTGGAAAATTAGTAAAAAGATCTACCAGTAGTTATAGAATAGCGTTTAACAAGGCAACTTTTGCTGATAGCAACTAGAAAAGTTTGGAGTCTGGAGTTTGGAGTATTGTTATTATTATTCGAAATAAACTCCAGACTTCTAACTCCAGACTAATTAGTCGACCATCAAAAAGTCATTTTTAACTTTTGGGCAATCATATCCCAATAAATATTTACAAATGATTTGCAAAAGAGTTGCCAACTTAAATTTGCCTCTTTCATCCAGAGGTTTATAACTCTTTTAAAATTCATCCCGGCCGCTGCTGGTATATCGTTAATCTGATCCCAACATATTACTTTTAAAATCAACAAGAGAAGTTGTAAGAATAAAATATTTTCAGTGTCTAAAAACCACGCCTTTGCCTTTGCGCGCCAATGAAAGAAATTATTTTTTAGCGTCAGTAGAATCTTCTACTAGGTAGATATCTTCTCCGTCTTTTTTCATCATATAGTGTTCACGGGCAAATTTTTCGAGGGCGGCAGGGTTATTTTGTAGGTCGAATAGCTCTTTATTGGCTTTTTCGATCTCTTGCACATAATAGCCTTTTTTTGTTTCTAATTTTTTTAATTCAGCCTTTCTATCTCGTTGCTGAAAGAAGTCGCGCTGGTCAAAAAACAACATCCAAACCACAAAAAATACGGAGGCTATCAGGTATTTATTGGTGATAATAGAACCGAATTTTTTCATTGTGGCTTTTATCAAGTAAAACTAAGCAGAATCTTTTTTTAGTACCGACAATATTAATTAACAAATGTTAGGAAAGCTATGAGCTAGCAGCTGTGAGCTGTGAGCTGTGAGCAATTATCTAGCTCATAGCTAAAAAATTACTTCCCAAATTTTATCTTTCCCATGGGATATACACCGGTACTACCCAACATTTCCTCAATCCTAATTAATTGATTGTATTTAGCAATACGGTCGGTACGTGAGGCTGAACCGGTTTTTATTTGTCCGCAGTTTAAGGCTACCGCCAAATCAGCAATGGTAGTATCTTCTGTTTCACCACTTCTATGGCTCATAATGGTATTATACCCATTGTGCTGGGCAAGGGTTACCGCATTAATGGTTTCGGTAAGGGTACCAATCTGGTTCACTTTAACCAATAAAGCGTTGGCAATACTTTTATCGATTCCTGTTTGTAAACGGGTTACATTGGTCACAAAAAGATCATCACCTACTAATTGGCATTTACTGCCAACAGCCTGGGTAAGCGCTTTCCAGCCATCCCAGTCGTCTTCTGCCATACCATCTTCAATAGAAGCAATAGGGTATTGTTTTACCCATTTTTCCCAATATTTCACCAGTTCATCGCTACTCATTACTTTACCACTGCTTTTATGAAAAACATATTTTTTCTTTTTAGCATCCCATAATTCGCTGTTGGCGGCATCCATGGCAATTACAATTTGTGAGCCGGTTTTATATCCTGCAGCAGAAATAGATTCTAAAACGGTTTCAATAGCTTCTTCATTACTTTGAATGTTAGGAGCAAAACCACCTTCATCACCCACATTGGTGCTATATCCTTTTTTCTTTAATACGCTTTTTAATACATGAAAAATTTCTACACCCCAACGAAGACCTTCACTAAAAGAGGGAGCACCCACCGGCATGATCATAAATTCCTGGAAATCGATTTTGTTATCGGCATGCGCGCCCCCATTTAAAATATTCATCATCGGCATGGGTAATGTTTTAGCATTGGTACCACCGATATATCTGAATAGGGGAAGCGCTGCTTCTTCAGCTGCGGCTTTGGCAACTGCCAAACTCACGGCAAGAATGGCATTGGCACCCAAATTTGTTTTGTTGGGGGTGCCATCTAAAGCAATCATGGTTTCATCAATGGCAGCTTGTTGCGATACATCAAATCCAACAATGCCTTCCGCAATACTATCATTTACATTTTTAACCGCT
>JAYTSC010000148.1:0-3334 GCA_043745885.1 Bacteroidota bacterium
CATGCTGGTCAAGAAAATAGCCCGTCTTTTGTCCGTTTTCGATATCAACAGTAAATTTCAATCCATTTTCATTAATAATAATTTTGGTATCAAAAAGAGTGGATAAAAAACCTTTTTGCTGGGGCAATCCTTCCAGTTCTCTAACCGGCACATCATTCCGCTCATAAATACCTTTTGGGGAAAAGAGTGTTTGAAGGGCTTTTATGATGGCTGACTTCCACTTATCTATCCCAAGTGACAGTGTTTGTAAAACAAAATAGTCATTGAATTTATCAATGATAAGTGCTGGCATTTGATCTGCTTCACCAAAAACAAGGCGACAGTTTTCTGTATATCCTATTTTTTGGCGATATATCCACGCCTGGGTTATACGATTGAGGAAGAATGCCTCATCAATTTGTTCAGGTTTTCGGGTTAATAATCGAACCAGAATCTGAGATTTTGGATTAATATAGCCCCTGCCGGCAAATTTACCATCGCCATAAAAAACATCTACTATTTCCCCTCCAATTACTTCTCCTTCAATCTTTTCAACCTCATTTCCATATATCCAAGGATGACCATTTAATATTCTTGGGGCTATTTTTTTACGTAAATACACTTTTGTCATGTAACAAAGATACAAGGACAGTTTGGTGTCTGGTGTGAGGAGTAATGAGTCGAATATCCTAAGAAAGCTACTAACTTCTTATATCAGACTTTAAATTGGACTTATTTTCTGCCAATTTTACGCGTTTCTTTGCCTCGGCAAAATTTTTGACAGTATTTAGAAACTAAGAAAAATTACTATGCAAGAGCAAGAAGCAGTGCAAAACACAGAAACAAACGACACAATGCAGGGTATGGACATGAATTCTGACGAAAATGCAGCCGGAACCTCCTATCTGAATGAACCGGTGGGGGAAGAAAATGCCATGGAGAAATTAGAAGCGGAGTTAATAGAACAAAAAGACAAATACCTCCGTTTAATGGCTGAATTTGACAATTTCAGACGCAGAACTGCTAAAGAGCGACTAGAGTTTATGCAAACAGCCGGAAAGGATGTAATTATTTCTTTACTTGATATCATGGATGATTGTGATAGGGCTGAAAAACAATTACAGACTACCGATGATATCACTTTGCAAAAAGAGGGTATTCAATTGGTTTTTAATAAACTTAGAACTACTCTTCAGAATAAAGGCGTTAAAGCAATGGAAAGTATCAACACTGATTTTAATGTTGAAAAGCATGAGGCCATTACCGAAATACCTGCTTCATCTGAAAAAATGAAAGGAAAGGTAATTGATGAAGTTGTAAAAGGGTATTACTTGAATGATAAGCTGATTCGTTTTGCAAAAGTAGTCGTAGGTAAATAAAAAACAGCTAACTAAAAACTATGGACCATGGTCCATGGACAATGGACAATACATGGCCAACAAAAGAGATTTTTACGAAGTTCTAGGAGTAAGTAAATCAGCAACTGCCGACGAGATTAAAAAGGCTTATCGTAAAGTTGCCATGCAATACCACCCCGACCGTAATCCCGGCGATAAGGAATCAGAAGAAAAATTTAAGGAAGCAGCAAGTGCTTATGAAATATTAAGTGATGCAGATAAGAAAGCAAAATATGATCGTTACGGTCATCAGGCTTTTGGCCCGGGAACTTCAGGAGGTGGATCTTATGGTGGAATGAACACAGAAGATATCTTCAGTCAGTTTGGAGATATTTTTGGAGATGATATGTTTGGAAGCTTTTTTGGTGGTGCAAGAAGAGGCGGTGGCGGAGGTGGAGGCGGAAGGGCAAGAGGACAGCGTGGTTCAAATTTGCGTATTAAATTAAAACTCAATTTTGAAGAAATCGCCAAAGGGGTTACAAAGAATGTAAAGGTTAAAAAACATGTCTTATGTACAACCTGTGGAGGCAATGGTGCAAAAGATAAAAATAGTGTACAAACCTGCCATACTTGTAATGGTAATGGCCAGGTAAGAAAAATGACCAATACATTTTTAGGTCAAATGCAAACAGTTACTACCTGCCCAACTTGTAATGGTGAAGGAACTACCGTTACTGCAAAATGTGGAGGATGCAAAGGTGAAGGAAGGGTATATGGTGAAGAAACCATTGGTATAGAAATACCTGCCGGCGTACAGGAAGGTATGCAGTTAAGCATGAACGGAAAAGGTAATGCGGGCGAGAGAGGGGGTGCCCCAGGTGATTTAATTATTCAAATTGAAGAGGAACCACATACAGAATTACATAGAGATGGTTTGAATGTTGCTTACGATTTGCATATCTCTTTTCCCGATGCTGCATTTGGTACACATGTTGAAGTGCCTACTATTGATGGGCGAGCTAAAATTAAAATACCACCCGGAACACAAAGTGGAAAGATATTTCGATTGAAAGGGAAGGGCTTTCCTGAAGTGCAAGGTTATGCAAAAGGAGACCAATTAGTTCAGGTAAATGTATGGACCCCTCAACACGTAAGTGCAGAAGAAAAAGAAGCCTTAGAGAAAATGAACAATAGTGAAAATTTTAAACCACACCCCAGCAAAGGCGATAAGAGTTTTTTCGAAAGGGTTCGGGAAGCTTTTAATTAATGAAATTAGAAATTCAAATTTGCGGCAAAATATAGTAAGCTAAGGTTACTTAAAAATAAAAAAGGATAGAAGTGAAGGCTATTGAGTCTTTATCCTCTATCCTTTTTTTATTGAATACTTTATACCCAATGTCTCTTAGGGGTTTTCACTATTACTTTTTTTCAATTACCAATACTTGAAAAGAACCGGGTATCATTTTAGGCCTGGTATTTTTAGGAGCATCTGCAGGTAAAGGCTCATAATCTGCAGCAGGCAGATAGAGTTTGTGTGTTTTTTCATCCAGGCAAATGGTTCTTGCCCCCCTTTTGGTTGTGATATTATCAATTACTTTGAATTTATTGGCAGATACTTCTTTCACAACAGTAATGGTGCCTTCGCCATTGGAAGTAAAAATTAATTTGGTTGCAGGATCAAATGCAGCACCATCGCAACCATCTCCGATAGGTAATTTATCAATAATTTTTCCATTGGTTGCATCCATCACCACTAATAATTTATCACAAGTAGCGAATAACCTTTTTGTTTTCACATCAATGGCAAGTCCGGTGGGGCCTTCGCCCGGTGCTAAAGGCCAATGATTGAGCGCAACGTATTTGATGATATCCACTTCTACGATCTCATTTTTATCTTCCGCATTTACAAACAGTTTGCCAGCATTATCACTAACTACTGTTTCAAGCATTGTTCCACCAATTGGAATGGTAGCCACTACCATATCTGTTACGGGATCAATTACAGAAAGATCGCCACC
>JAYTSC010000149.1:0-7768 GCA_043745885.1 Bacteroidota bacterium
GGAATATCTTCCCTTTCTCCGGCTTCTACCAAAACTTCAAACACAATTGACCGGTTGTTAAATTCTGTATGCAAATAATCTAAAAGCATCATTCGTTCCTGTTCCACAAATTTTTGTGAAGTGAGTGCAGATACGGTTACCGTAAATCTAATCTCATTTTCAAGTGATAATCTAGCACTCTTAAAAGTTCCTGCTGATGAATGTTTTAGTAGTTTTTCTAATTGTATGGTATAAGAATTCCAGCACTGCTGTAACCTTTCCATCGTAAGCAATTCGGCGTCTTTTACTACTTCTATTTCGTACTTTTCGCCATATTTTTCACGTAAAGTATCTAATAAATTTTTCTTACCCCCACTACCTGATTGGATAGGTTTTTTTGGAAGGATATTATTTTCTGTAATTTTTTCCTGTTGTTTAGTTGGGAGCGTTTGAGGAATCGTTTTTTGTTCAATAAAAAGTTTTGCTGTTGGTTCAACTGCCGATAGAGTTTTTAATTGAATGGGATTAACAGTCTTTATTCTATAAGCGATGGCCCCTTCAATTCGTTTTTTTTTAACAACCTGGCCGTTTTCATAAGAAAGGTCAATGGCCTGTTGAAGAAAGTTGAGCTTAATGAGCGTAAGTTCAACATGTAATCTTTTGTTGCGAGCCATTTTATAGTTGATCTCTGCTTCGTTTAAGATATTTAGTGCACTAACTAAGTAGGAGATACCTGTTTTTGCGGCGGTAGTCACATATTTTTCCTGCATTCCTTCTACCACTTCCAATAATGCCGCAGATTTGGGGTCTTTAGAAACCAGTAGATTACGAATGAACTCAGCGAAGCCGTTTATAACTAAGTCGCCTTCAAATCCTTTTCTATTAATCTCATCAAACAATAACATGGCCGCAGCCATATCCTGTTGCTGCATGGCATCCAGCATTCTAAAATAATAATCCTCATCTAAAATGTTCAGATGCTCTAAAGTATTTTGATAGGTTACAGTACCATTGGTAAAACTTACAATCTTATCAAGAATACTCAATGAATCGCGCAGGCATCCTTCACTTTTCTGGGCAATTACCTGCAAGGCAGCTTTTTCTGCTTTTATTTCTTCCTTGTCTATAATTTCCTGTAAGTGAATGACTGTATCATTATTGGTGATACGTTTAAAATCGAATATTTGACACCTGCTTAAAATGGTGGGTAAAATCTTATGTTTTTCAGTGGTGGCTAAAATAAAAATCGCAAAAGACGGTGGTTCTTCCAAAGTTTTAAGAAAGGCATTAAATGCACTGGCACTAAGCATGTGTACCTCATCTACAATATAAACTTTATATTTTCCGGCCTGTGGTGCAAAGCGAACTTGTTCTACCAATGTACGAATATCATCTACGGAGTTATTACTTGCCGCATCCAATTCATGGATATTTAATGAAGTGCCTGCATCAAATGAAACGCAGCTATTACATGTATTGCATGCTTCACCTTCGGATGTTTGATTTGTACAGTTGATCGTTTTTGCCAGTATTCTTGCACAAGTGGTTTTTCCTACACCTCTTGGACCACAAAACAGAAATGCATGCGCCAATTGGTTATTTCTAATTGCATTTTTTAGGGTGGTAGTAATATGCAACTGCCCCACCACAGTATTAAAGTTTTGTGGTCTGTATTTTCTGGCTGATACAATAAATTTATTCTCCATAGCGAACTTGCAAGATAAGAATTTAGCTTTCAGCTTTTAGTTTTCAGCCAATAGCTTTTGAAAATGTGTACAATTATCATGATAAAAAGTACATGACGTGAGGCGAATAATTTACTTATACTCCATTTCGGGATGCCTTTCAAAAGGCCGATTTTGGTCAAATAAGTATCGAAATGTAACCATTCGTCTGCTTTGCTTGCCTCCCAAGCTTTTGTAAATATTAATCATTCTTGGATTCCAGTCGCCAGTCCATCCCATTTCATATTGTGTATACCATCCTTTCCCCTGTAGTAACAAGCCACATTCATAAATCATAAAACTATCCACACCCAATGCCTGGTATTTAGGAACTACTCCAAAAGCAACTCCTGTTAATCTTTTGTTGTAACCCATTTGTTTCATCCACCATAGATGGAGCTTCTCAAACCAGCCAAACTTACCATTAAAGTGTTTGAAATATTGATTTAGGTCTGGGATATTAATAAACATCGCAATTGGCTCTTCCATATAATAGGCAAACCAAATAGCTCGTTCATCTAAGATAGGTTTCATTTTATTAAAAAGTTTCAAAACCTGTTCTTCACTAATTTCTTTTTCCTCGCCATGTTGTGCCCATGCTGCATTATAAACGGTTGCAAAATCTTTAGCATATTTATTCAGTTCTTTTAATTGCATGTGTTTGGCTGAATATCCACCTTTCGCTTTAAATTTTGCATGCCTCTCAGGAAAACGTGGAGGGAAAGCGTCGTCTACCGACATGGTAAAAAAATATTGGTTATAATAATTTTTAAACCCATAATTGATAAAAAGTGTTTCGTAATAGGATGGGTTGAAAGACATTCCATACATTGGCTCACTCTCAAATCCTTCCACCATTAGCCCCCACCATTTATCACGATCTCCGAAATTGATGGGCCCATCCATTGCCTCCATACCCTTGCTTTCTAGCCATGTTTTAGCCGTATCAAATAAAATATTGGCAAGTGCCTGATCATGGATAGATTCGAAAAAACCTATGGCACCTGTATTGAATTCAGTTCCTTTATTAACATATTTTGAATTGGTGAATGCGGCAATTCTGCCAAGTAGAGTACCATTATCATCCAGAGCTATCCACCTTTTAGATTCCCCGTATTGGTGATATTTGTTTTTGAGTGGATCAAAAACTTCATTTATTTCATTATATAATGGTCGAATATAAAATGGACAGGTTTGGTTCATTAAAACATTCGCCATGATAAATGCTTTCGCACTAGCATTATCTGTAACTTCAATCACTTGCATACAAACCAGATTTTGATAAATAGACTAATCGAAGATATAACAAGCACTTCATTAGACAAAAGCTTAATTTTTGTGAAGGTTGGTTTCCTTAGATTGAAATGTAAAGTTATTTTGCAAACAATTTCTCACCCATCTTTTCATCATGTCCATAAATGTCTTTTCTGAAATTAAGTTGCCCATCTTTATCTACCCAAGCTGTAAAATAACCAATAAATACCGGCAAGGGCTTTTTAATGCTAACCCATTTTTCTGTAGATAAATGCATGGCGCTGTCAATAGATTTGCTATTCCAAGATGGATCAAAGCGTAAAAGGTATTCAGCAAATTTTTTAGGTTCTCCAAGCCGTATACAACCATGACTGAAACTTCTTTTAGATAATGAAAACAATTCCCTATTAGGGGTATCATGAAAATAAATACTATAACTATTGGGGAATAAAAACTTAACTAATCCAAGAGAATTTTTAGGCCCGGGTTTTTGTCTGATAATGGGTGTTTTTCCATTGTAGCCGGTGATCTCCATATTATTTTTACTTAGGTAATTCACATTTTTACGCATACTCGCCATGACTTCTTTTTTTACAATACTTTCCGGCAGATTCCAATAAGGACTAAAAACGATATGTTTCAATTTCCCTGTAAAAATTACAGTACTATTTGCATTTGTTCCAACAATCACTTTCATATCAAAAACCTGGTAGCCGCTGTCGTAAACATGCATTTTATATTCCGGAATATTTACCAAAATATAATTACTATCTTTTTCTGCAGGCATCCACCTAACTCTTTCCATATTTACCAATAACTGTCGAATTCTTTTTGAAATAGGAATATTCAATTCAGCTACCATTTTATTTCCTATTGCCCCATCAATTGATAAGCCCATTCTCTTTTGAAATGATGTAACTGCTAATAAAAGCGTTGAGTCAAATGAAGCACTGGTATCAGCCAATTTCAAATCCCCTAATAATTGTAATCGTCTCTTAATGAGTATAATATTGTCGTTTATATCATGAATCTTGAATGATTTAGTTATAGAAAGGATTGTGTCGTTACTTTCTTTTTTTTCTATACCCATATATAAAATAAGTTGGTCTTCTAATTTTTTATATTGAATGTTTAAAGGTGTAAACTGTTCCGTACCTTTCCCCTTCGATTTAATTGTTGAATCTAATAATATGTGTAGGTTAATTTTTTTTCGAGGAATAAACCAACCCAATTCTTTGGCATTCAGATCACTTCCTTTATACACTTTTTCCGCATATTTAAAAAATTGCCCGGTTAATAGTAATTCTGTTTGTAATGTTTTTGGATCTGATGTAAGTAGTTTCGTTTTTTTATTTGTTATGATCTCAACCAAAACCTGTAATTCTCGATTAACCAAACTACTGTCATTAAAATCATTGATATATCCCTCATGTAGGTTTAAAAAATTATAAGCTTGTTCTGTAAGCCCCGATGAATCAAACCAAGCGTACTGATAGTTTCTATCGCTGTAAAAATCTTTAAACTGCTCAATAAAGGGTCCATATTTAATATTTTGATCTATAAAAGTATCCAGATGTGTACTATCGAAAAATAGCGTATTAAAAGAAGTGCTAGAGGAAATACTGGTATCTCTTTTGACCAGCTCTTTTTTAGCTTTTATATGTGTGCAGGAATGAATCAAAACTATACTCACTAAAAGTATCCATAAATTATGCTTCATGATGATTACTTGAAAAAAATATTGATTCTCAAAAATTATTGGTTCATAAGCAATGAAGATGCCACAACGCCTGCTGTCTCTGACCGTAACCTTGTTTCACCTAAACTAACAGGTACATAATCATTTTGTAGTGCTAATCCTATCTCTTCCGGAGTAAAATCTCCTTCCGGACCAATTAAAAGTTGTGAATTGTTTGAACTAGGAAGGTCTCTTATAAACCGCTTTTTTTCATCCTCGCAATGTGCGATTAGTTTTTGTTGAAATGCGGTTTGTTGAATACAAGTATTGAAGATGATAGGCTCATGTAATATAGGTAACCAAGTTTGCTGGCTTTGTAACATCGCCGAAATAACAATACTGTTCATTCTATCATGCCTGAATCTTGTATTTTCTGTTCGGCTACAAATTAATGGTTGAATTTCATTTACTCCAATTTCTGTTGTTTTTTCTAAAAACCATTCAAATCGACTAACATTTTTTAATAAAGAAATTGCAATACTTATTTTTTTAGTAGCAAGAGGTACTGGAATTACTTCCATAATTTGTACCACCGTTTTCTTTTTGTCTTCGTTTACAATACAGGCTTTAAACAGAATTCCTTTGCCATTGGTAAGATGAAGAAGTGAACCCGTTTTCATACGAAAAACTTGTATACAGTGTTTACTCGATTCTTCGCTTAATGCAAAGAGAGAATTTACTTCTGTAATATTTTGTTCGTAAAAAAAAGGGACTGACATGATAAGTAGTAAGTAGTAAGTAGTAAGTAGTGAGTGTTAAGTAATAAGTTGTAAGTTGTAAAATAAAAGAAGCGTAATTTCTAAAAAAATCTAATGCTTAATACTTATCACTTACAACTTAATACTTACAACTTAAAACGGCGCATCATCTTCAAAACCTTCATCAAAGTCACCACCATTCATTTTACTTCCTTTTTGGATAAAGAGTTTGCCACTGTCTCCGGTACTTCCGGCTATGGGAGGGGTAGTTGGTCCAACGGGTTTCCAATTGTTACCTAATCCACCAATACCACTTTCGCCTTCCCATTCTTCAAATTTTTGAATATCTAATTTGGCCCTAAGCTTGATAGTTTCTAATGATCCGTTTCTGTGTTTGGCAATACGGATATGTGTTTCACCGTGGGTACTTTCACCATTTTCATTGTTCATTACTTCATAATATTCAGGGCGGTATATAAATATAACCATATCAGCATCTTGTTCAATGGCACCTGATTCGCGTAGATCACTCAATTGAGGCATCTTGCTTTCTTTTCGTGTTTCAACCGCACGACTTAATTGGCTAAGGGCAATGATTGGCACATTTAGTTCCTTTGCCAATGCCTTCAGGTTTCGGGAAATATTGCTGATTTCCTGTTCACGGTTACTTCCCCTATCGCCGGTTCCACTCATCAATTGTAAATAGTCAATAATAATAAGACCCACATTGTGTTTGTTAACCAGTCTTCTGGCTTTGGCCCTGAATTCAAAAATATTTAACGCTGCTGTATCATCAATAAAAATGGGGGCCACTTCTAATTTCTTAATACCCTTACTTAGCAATTGTTCGTATTCGTAATTCTCCAGCTTGCCGCGGCTGATTTTCTCCATTTTAATCTCACTCTCGGCACTTAGAATACGCTGTACTAATTGCGATGCACCCATTTCCAAAGAAAAGAATCCAACAGGAATGGGTTTGGTTGGATGTAAGGCAGCATTTCTGGCCAAGTTCAATGCCAAAGCTGTTTTACCTACTGAAGGACGGGCAGCTAAAATAATTAAATCAGTTGGTTGCCATCCATAAGTAACTCGGTCTAATGTTTTAAAGCCACTGGGTACACCAGATATATCATCTGTCTTAGTTCTTAATTCATCAATTCTATTAATGGTTTTTGCCAATATATTTCCAATGTCTTCGAAATTTTTCTTCAGATAATTATTGGTGATGTTAAACATTTTGGTTTCACTTTCATCCAATAAGTCAAAAACATCTGTACTGTCCTCATAAGCATCCCCAATAATTTCCCCACTTATCCGAATCAATTCACGTTGAATAAATTTTTGTAACACAATCCTCGCATGTGCATCTATATTGGCAGTGGATACAACTGAATTGGTAAGTTTGGTAACGTAATAAGGACCGCCCACCATTTCCAGTTGTTCGCGCATTTTCAATTCTTCAACAACTGTTAAAATATCAATCGGCATACTTTTTTGTTGCAGGCCTTGCATGGCTTCATAAATAAGCTTATTGGCATCTACATAAAAACATTCCGGTTTTACAATTTCAGTTACCGTATCAAAAGCACTTTTTTCAAGCATAATCGCACCCAAAACTGCTTCTTCCAGTTCCTTCGCTTGTGGGGGTACTTTGCCATATACCATGGTACTCATATCGATCGAAGTCTTTCTTCGCTTTCGGTCTTTATTTAGACTGGTTAAATCCATAATCAGTTACTTTCAATTGGGCGTTAATAAACCTTGATCATTCTATTGGTTGCTTCAGGCTCTTTTTACGGAATTGTTACAAACAAAACAAGGGGGAGCGAATATATGCGAATGATTTTGGCATCAGAAAACTTTATTAATCAATTTTTCTTCCACAGGTTATTCTATACCTATTCACAACATTTTAGCCTCTATTCACACAATTTATGATACTTATCCCCCGAATTCAAAAGTTTTCCTATCTCAAGAAAGGTTAATTAACAATATCTGTGAAGAAAGAATTATTTGAAATAATAGCAGAATTACGAAGGAAAGATGTAATTACTAACCTGGGGGAGTAAGTAGAAGCCTGGAGTTAGGATTGTGAAGTTAATATTTACTTCAGACTCCAAACTCCTAACTCCAAACTGAATTAAGCTTTCGGCATAAATGTATTATAACCTATTTTTGCCACCAGAAAAGAGCAAACTGCTATGACGATTAGTTATAAATGGTTAAGTGAATATCTCCCGGAAACAGTAGAACCTGAGAAATTGTCTAAAATTCTCACTTCTATTGGCTTAGAGGTAGAAAGTCTGGAAAAATATGAAAGTATTAAAGGTGGTTTGGCAGGATTAATTATTGGAGAAGTTTTGGAATGTACACAA
>JAYTSC010000150.1:0-7028 GCA_043745885.1 Bacteroidota bacterium
GGGGTTTCAACGGGTTCGGATTGGATTATAAGCAAAGGAGAACCGATTGCTTCTTTTTCCCCTGTTGACGGGAACAAAATCGGATCCGTCATAGCTGCAGATAAACAGTCATATGACAATTTAATTACAAAATCACAAGATGCTTTCAAAATATGGCGAATATGGCCTGCTCCGAAAAGAGGAGAAATTGTAAGACAGGTTGGTGACGCTTTAAGGCAAAAAAAAGAACCCCTTGGAAAATTGGTTAGTTACGAGATGGGTAAGAGTTTACAAGAAGGTTATGGTGAGGTTCAGGAAATGATTGATATCTGTGATTTTGCTGTGGGCCTTTCCCGTCAATTATATGGGCTTACCATGCATAGTGAACGACCTGCACACCGCATGTATGAACAATGGCATCCACTGGGCATTGTTGGCACTATCTCCGCATTTAACTTTCCGGTAGCGGTATGGGCTTGGAATAGTGCATTAGCTTGGGTATGTGGGAACACAAGTATTTGGAAACCCAGTGAAAAGACCCCTTTGTGTGGAATAGCCGTGCAAAAAATAGTAGCAGCAGTATTTGCAAAAAACCAAGTCCCTGAAGGTGTAAATTGTTTGCTTCAGGGAGGTCGTGAAGTAGGTGAATGGATGAGTAGTGATAAAAGAATTCCTTTAATTTCTGCAACTGGCTCTACTCGTATGGGAAAAACTTTGAGTGCCACTGTAGCCGGCCGTTTGGGAAAAAGCATTTTGGAATTAGGAGGTAACAATGCCATTATTATATCACAACATGCTGATTTGGATATGTCTTTAATAGGTTGTTTGTTTGGGGCTATAGGTACTGCCGGTCAAAGATGTACAACAACCAGAAGGCTTATCATTCATGAATCAGTATATGAAACTTTTAAAGAGAAATTAGTAAAAGCCTATTCACAATTACGAATTGGCAATCCGCTGGATACCCATAACCACGTTGGTCCTTTAATTGATACAAATGCAGTTAACATGTACCTGCATTCTATTGAACAATGTAAGGTTCAGGGAGGAAATTTTATTGTTGAAGGAGGGATATTGGAGGGCAAGGGATTCGAAAGTGGCTGTTATGTAAAGCCCTGTATTGCTGAAGCTTTAAATGAGATGGATATTGTTCAGCATGAAACATTTGCCCCCATTTTATACCTAATGAAATACAAAACAATTGAGGAAGCTATTGGCCTTCAAAATGGAGTTCCACAAGGGCTTTCTTCTGCTATTATGACAATAAATATGCGTGAAGTCGAGCAATTTCTTGCAAGCACCGGAAGTGATTGTGGTATTGCCAATGTAAACATAGGTACCAGCGGAGCAGAAATTGGAGGTGCTTTTGGAGGCGAAAAAGAAACAGGAGGCGGGCGTGAAAGTGGTAGCGACGCTTGGAAAGCGTATATGCGCCGCCAAACCAACACCATTAACTGGAGTGATAAATTACCCCTAGCGCAGGGAATTTATTTTGATTTGTAAATAAAATAACCGTTTAATAGATAATGGAAGAATGTAGCTTTCTATTCTTCAGATGTATCATTACTTACCTTAAGATTTTCATAAAAATAGCCCAACACGATTACATTATCATTATCATTTCGCAAATTTGTACCTATAAGAAACACCTCTACCTAATGAAAAATCGTGGGATTGTATTTGCCTTTGTGGTCTTTTCATTTATTGCTTTACAAGTAAACGCACAGTCAGAAGCCCCAAAAGGCTGGCACTTATTAGATTATTCGGTGGACTCGTTTTATGGTATTAGCTTAACAAAGGCTTACGAATTCCTTGCAGAAAAAAAGAAAATTTCAAAAACTGTGATCGTGGCTGTGCTTGACTCAGGGGTAGATACTGCACATGAAGATTTGAAAAATATATTATGGCGTAACCCTAAAGAAATTCCTGGAAATGGAATTGATGATGATGGCAATGGCTATATTGATGACGTATTTGGCTGGAATTTCTTGGGTGGTAAAGATGGTAGAAACATAACAAAAGCTCCTGACGAAAAGTCAAGAATTTATCATCATTTAAAAGCAAAATTTGCGATACCAGATCTGGATACTTTCAGCTTGAAAGCCAAAGAATTGGAAGAATACCATCTTTGGAAAAAAACGGCAGATCAATTAAATTTCACTTCAGAAGAACAGATGGAACTTGTGTTTGTGGAAGTGACTGCAAAGGCTATCAAACGACATGATAAGGTATTAAGACAGGAAATGGGTAGTGAGGAATATACCTGTGAAAAATTAGAAAGCTTTCAACCTACCTCAAAATCAGGAAAAGAAGCCAAATATGGATATCTCACCTGTATGAAAATGATTGGAATAGATACTGATGAAAATAACACCAGCACTATTGCAGATCTGGATGAATATATTGAAGGCAAGAAAGCTGCATTTGATTCTAAGGAAGCTCCACAAAACGATTTTCGTGCCGAAATAGTAAAAGATAATTATTATGATTTTTCTGATAAATATTATGGCAATAATAATGTAATGGGATCATTAAATGCTGCAAAACACGGCACCCATGTTTGTGGATTAATTGGCGCACAAAGAAATAATGGAATTGGAATGGATGGTGTTGCCGATAATGTACAGATTATGATGTTGCGAATTGTTCCTGATGGTGACGAATATGATAAAGATATTGCGTTGGCTATCCGTTATGCAGTTGACAATGGTGCCAAAGTAATTAATATGAGTTTTGGAAAATCATTTTCACCGGAAAAAAGGTGGGTAGACAGTGCAGTGAGGTATGCAGAATTAAAAGATGTACTTATTATTCATGCTTCCGGAAATGAAAGTGCAAATGTGGATGAAAAAGAAAATTTTCCAAACTCCAATTTAAAAGAATGGAATACGCTCGCAACCAACTTTATAACTGTTGGTGCCAGTAGTGACCCGAAAATATCAGGAAGCCTATCTGCCGAATTTAGTAATTATGGAAAAGAAAATGTGGATGTATTTGCTCCAGGCGTTAGAATCTATTCTACGTTGCCCGGCAAAAGCCAATATGGTAATCTCAAAGGAACCAGCATGTCAACTCCCATTGTAACGGGTTTAGTTGCATTGATACGATCTTATTATCCTGACTTGACAGGTAAACAAGTTAAAAAAATTATAGAAGAATCAGCATTTAAGCCAAATAGCATGGCCCCGAATATAAAACCGGGTTCAAAAGAAGAAAGAGTACCATTTAGTATTCTCAGCAAAACAGGAGGGATTATCAATGCATACGCTGCTGTTTTTTCAGCTGATACAACAGCTATACTACAACCGAAAAGTTTGCCGATTCATAACATTTCAGCTAAGCCAAAAAGTACAAACTAATGCCCAAACCACAAGCCCAGGATTTTCCTCCTTATTTTGGGAGATATATCTCACTAGCAGATGCAGAAAGTCTTTCAGCGGTTATTGAAAAATATGCTAAGCTGCTTGTAGCTTTTTATACAGACTTACCTGAAGAAAAAGCTTCTCTTAGATATGCACCAGGCAAATGGACGTTGAAAGAGTTATTGCTACACGTGATAGATACTGAGAGAATCATGGCCTATCGTCTTTTACGTTTTGTGAGAAAAGACAAAACACCCTTGGCTTCTTTTGACGAAAACCTGTTTGCAGCGAATTCATTGGCAAATGACAGAAGTTTTGTATCCATTAAAGAGGAGTTTGTGGCAGTAAGAAAATCAACCGATTTATTGATACAATCATTATCTGAAGAACAGTTACAGGAAGAAGGTATTGCAAGTAACTTACCCATTACTGCCAATTCTATAGGTTACATCATCTTTGGACATCTGCAACACCATAAGCAGGTTGTGGAAGAGAAATACCTTTAGAAAGTCTGGAGTTAGGGGTCTGGAGTCGGAAGTTAAAAACTCCTAATTCCAGACTTCTTTTCCCTCCCACTAGTATCGCATAAAATCACACCACTCCTCATCACATAACAATTTTTGAAGACTTGGATTTTTTAACACATCCACATAATTCATGGGTTTACCATTGATCCAAATGGTTTGGTATACTAGTCTGATCCCATGGCTATAATCGACCCACCAATTAATATGTCCTGTGTAAAGTGGTTGGATGGGTTTCCCGTCTAATGTATGCCACCCATAAATTGCTTCTCGCTCAGTTTTAGTATCCTGATTTATTTTGCCGGATAAAACCACATCTTTTTTAATTCCTGCAATCAGTCCCTTCCTTGCTTTCCTTTGGCCTTCAATAATTAAATGGTGCTGCCACATGGTAACAGAACTATCTCGAAAGGCAAACATTGGAACCGGCGCAATTTTCACCGTAGCCTGGTCATAAATATCATTCACCATTTTTCGAGTTGGCAAAAAGCAGCGAAAACGGTCAGCAATTATCTGAGCGGCCATTGGTGTAAGGGGTATTCTAGCCCAATCATTATCTGTACCCAAGGAAAGGTAATCAGGAGCTACAAAATAATAAGCGTAAATAGTTACCCCTGTATTACTGTCAATTATTGAAGTACTAATCCGAACAAAATTTCGCAGAAAACCGGGAATATTTCCTGAAAGAATTTGAATTTTTGCCATTGAATCACGCTGCTTCCATTTCCAGGATGCAACTGTTTCGTAAAAAGTAGTACCCGTAGTAACTTGTAAAGCTGAATTTCTAACGGGCCAATGCATTCTTTTAGTACTTACACATGAAATAATGAAGAAATTCGTAACTAAAAGCATTAAAAAAATCTTACACATACAGAAAGCTTAAAATATTGGCTAAATGCCTAAAGTAAAACTATTTACTAACTTGCCTGGTAAATGAATGGTTGTCGGGAAAGCTAGAAAAAATAAACAACTATTTCATTTTTTTGCAAATATCCTTGTACCTATATGACAAAAATTGGTCTTATTTCAGATACCCACAATTATTTAGATGAAGCTGTGTTCAAACATTTTATCAACTGCGATGAAATTTGGCATGCAGGCGACTTTGGAACATCCTTAGTATCAGATGCCTTAACAAATTTTAAACCTTTAAGAGCAGTGTACGGAAACATTGACGGATTTGATATCAGAAGCGAATATCCCGAGACTTTGATTTGGGAATGTGAACATGTTAACATATTAATGAATCATATTGGCGGTTACCCACCTAAATATAATCCAAAAACAAAATCGCTGATCCAAGAAAATAAACCCCGGTTAGTGATCAGTGGCCATTCCCATATTTTAAAAGTTATGTATGATGAAAACCTGAATTGTCTGCATATGAATCCGGGTGCTGCGGGTAAACATGGGTGGCATAAAGTAAGAACCTTGATTAGATTTGTGATTGATGGCAAGGATATTAAACAGTGCGAAATCATTGAACTTGGTAACCGTTAATCGCCAATATCTATTGAGTTTTCCTTCATTGGTAACTTTTTTGTTTTATTTTGAATTCTTCCGTAAATTATCATCTAAAATAGCTTTATGAAAAACACTTTAAACCGCCGAGACTGGTTAAAGAGTAATTCCTTGGCCGCACTTGCTTTTGGCTTTAGTCTTCCTTCTATGGCAAATGAAGAAGGCATTTTGCGAAGTTATGGTGCTGAAACCGGTCTCATTAATCTAAGTGCCAATGAAAACCCCTATGGCATTTCCCCTATGGCAAAGGAAGCCATCCGTAACATGATTTCAGAAGCGAATCGTTACCAGTTTAATGTAACATCCCTTCAAACATTTACAAAAGAATTGGCGCAATATTATAAAGTGAATACAGAACAGGTTCTGGTTACTGCCGGCTCAGGCGATGCATTACAAATGTTAGCAAGACATTTTAATAAAGGCAATTTGGTTACTGCGACTCCCACTTTTTCCATTTTACCAAGCACAGCAAAAAAAGTAGGAACGAAAGTGATTGAAGTTCCATTAACCAAAGAAAAAATTCATGATCTGCCTGCTATGCTAAAAGCCATCAATGGTGATACGCAATTAGTATATATATGCAATCCGGCAAACCCAACCAGCACCATCGTTTCACCCAATGATTTAAAAAAATTCTGCATAGAAGCCTCAAAGAAAGCAGTAGTTGTAATTGATGAAGCGTATATTGATTTCCTAGATGCCCCTGACAACGAATCAATGATTGGCTTGGTGGACAAACACCCAAATGTGATTGTGGTCCGAACCTTTTCTAAAATTCATGCCATGGCCGGACTAAGGGTTGGTTTTTTAGTAGGGCATCCAACTACTATAGACGTTTTGGGTAAGAACTATTTTTCTAATTCACAAATCACAGTTAGCAACCTTTCAATGGCTGCAGCAATGGCAAGTTTGCAAGATGAGGAACATCGTTTATCCTGCAAACAAAAAAATGAAGCGGCACGAAGTTTTACCATCAGATCTCTACAAGAGATGAAAATTAATTGCATCCCCTCTTATACCAACTTTATCTTCTTCCCTTTAGGCAAATACCCTGGCGATTTTTCTAAGGATATGTTTGACAAGAACATTTTTCTACGATCTAATAATTACTTGGGGGAAAAATGGGCAAGAGTTAGTGTTGGCACTATTGATGAAATGAAGCAGTTTATTGATGTGATGAAAAAAGTATGGAAAGGATAAAAAGGCTCAATTATAAAATGTAGCAAATAGCTTTCATTGTATTATTGAACACTTTTTATAAACCTGATACTGCTTATTTACATTCCCGGAAACCAAGGCCTACCAATAATTTCTCTAAATGGCCATGGTATAGATGTGAGAATCAGTATTAAAGCAATTAAGAAATAGTAAAAAGCTTTTTTATATTTCGCTTCGTCGGTAATCGACTTTTTAGCCATTCCGTAACCCAAAGTAATTAGTAAAATGGCAACAATCATTCCCAGGGGATGTTCCACCCAATAAAAACGAAAGAATTTATCTTTCATAAAACTGGTTCCTTCAGGCAAAGTAGTAGTAAAACAACCATACCGGCCAAAAGAAGCCTGGTATAATCCAAGCAATAAAGTGATATGGGCACTGATCAAAGTGAATAACCAAATTTTCTTATCCCCTGCCGAGAAAG
>JAYTSC010000151.1:0-1749 GCA_043745885.1 Bacteroidota bacterium
AGTACAGACCGAAGCAATGCCCATCCAAAGCGCACTGATTAGTATAACGGACTTTCGGCCGATAATATCAGCCTTTGGGGCAAGAAACATGGCTCCTAAGGCCATTCCCAGCAAGCCCGAACTGAATACCAATCCTAAGTTAGATGGAGCTACCATCCACTCCTTAGATATGGCATTAGTTGTATAGGAGATAGTCATAACATTCATCCCGTCACACATGTTCATCAGAAAGCAGATGGCAATAGCAATGTGTTGTACTCTCGACATTTTGTCATC
Source organism: Bacteroidota bacterium (assembly GCA_043745885.1). GTDB lineage: Bacteria > Bacteroidota > Bacteroidia > Chitinophagales > Chitinophagaceae > Sediminibacterium. Next base: position 277 of record JAYTSC010000151.1, read on the forward strand.
ACCTGTTATCATCAATTCATTATTTATAATTATGTTGGATTTTATAAATGTTGACAGGACGTGAAATTGTGATTTTTTTTAAGTATTTACAAGTTACTAAAAAAATAATCAGGTTTTTTTACCAATGGAATATTTACCTCCACCTGAAATAAAAATGGCTAAATATCCACCTAGATAAACATACACCAGCTGGGCATGCTCCTTGTCAAAAGAAAATCCATGTAAAAAAATAAAAACCACCAGTAGGTTTAATACAATAATGCCGGAGGCGATTCTGGTAAATAGTCCCAAGATTACCAGTAAGGAACAAATACTGTCAGAAAGTAATGCGAAAATTAATCCCGGTGTCCTTCCAATATGAATTGGATCAGGGAAGTGGCCTTGCATAGTGGAAAACCCGGCGATTTTTTCAATGCCATGCATAATGAACAAACTTAAACCTAGCCAAACTCTTAGCAGCAGCCAGGCTATATCTGAATTAAGTGGAATAAAATCCAGTTTCGTTAATTTCTTCATACATCTTATTGTTTTGTTATTTAGAATGATTTGCTACTGAGCCGGTTCTTTGTGCAACTCGAGCACATTGCCTTCCGGGTCCTTAAAAAATACAGAATGCGTTATGGCTTTGTTTCTGACATCTTGGTCGTTGTAAAACGCTATATGCTTTGATTTTAAATCGGAATATACTTTTTCAAGGTTTTCAGGCTCAAATACTAGGTGACGGAAACCTTGTATTTTCATGTGTTGCAGCATGGGTAAATCCTGATAAGGCTCTCTTTGCGAACCGCTTATTTGGAGCATGTCAATAAAAAAATTACCAATCCCGATCCTGACATATTGTAAAGTGTCTGAATGCCTTTCCCTGATCACCCTAGCGTTCAACGTACTAACATACCATTGTTTCATTGAATCCAGATTATTCACAGAAATAGTGATATGAGTCACTTTTAAAAAAGGCTCCCCAGACTTAATCTGAGCAAAAGCACCGAATGCATAAAGCGAGTAAACAAATGAAAATACCATACAATATTTTTTCATATCGTAACTATTTGAAAGTTAAAATGTGTTAAGTAATCTTAAAAATTACTCATTTCAAAATTAAAGGGATAAAGTTTTGCTGTTAGATAAAATATTACATATTTTAGACACAATTTAAACATCTGGCAAAATAGCGATGAAAAGCATCAAACATTATGACGGGCTTTACCGTGATCTGGATTTTAAACCTACCAGTAACTACATTTTTTGGGAAATGATTGAAACCAGGAGCAGGGGATTCGAGTGGGTAATAGACCCACATTTACACCCGAACCTTTACCAGTTTTTTTTTGTAGGCCATGGTACGGTAGAATTTATCGGCAACAAGGATGTACAAAAATTAACGGCGCCCTGTATTTTGATTATCCCGCCAAACACCCTTCATGGTTTGACGTATAGTGCAGACGTTCAGGGAAATATATTGACAGTTTCAGA
>JAYTSC010000152.1:0-4490 GCA_043745885.1 Bacteroidota bacterium
AGGTTGCCAAAACTGCTTTAAACTGTTTGGATAATTTAGTCAAGATACCTAAATAATATATGTTTATTACACAAATTATTTACGAAAAGGATTTCGGAATTTTAGTTAAATAAATAGCAACCTGCATTTAAATATGCAATAAAAAAATAATTTAAGGATATTATCACAAACCGAATTAAGAATATCATTTAATGGTAAAATTGGTTTAGTGAACCAACAAATCATTTTTAGCATACAGTATCTAGACTGAAAGGATAGAATATGGGATAAAAAATCATGGGAAGTATCGATGAATGTCTTAAAAAATACCTCAATTGTTTTGTATAAATAAAAGTTTTTTGTGTCTGTGGTTAGCTATCGTTGCTTTCGTTTTCTAATAGGAAGTATTACTCATGATTTAACAATAAATAAATTTACCCCCCTTTTTGGTAGGATCGAAATTAAATTTTATTTTAATGGTTGAAGAACCTTTTACTATTGAAAAATACAAACCCTATATATTACCAATTTATCATCCCATGAAAAAACTTCTCATTGCTTTACTAGTTTTATTTTCTTTCCACCAAGATTCTTACGCACAATCAATTTTTAAACACGGAAATTTAACTGTTACCAAGAATGGTCATTATTTGCAGTTTTCAGATGGCACGCCATTTTTTTGGCTGGGTGATACGGCATGGGAATTATTCCATCGGCTTACGCTTAGCGAAATCAGGGAATATTTAGACAATAGAAAAGAAAAAGGTTTTACGGTAATTCAAGCTGTGGTCTCTTGTGCGAGAACCGCAGAGTAATCTCGCGAGAGACATCTGCGGGGAATACACCACGCATGAAGAAATTATCATTTGACAGGATTAAGATTATAGCTGTATGCGTATTAAAATCATACAGCTACACGCTTATTGCATAATAAAGTGGGAAGCCATAGATTACCTATTAATGTACCCATTATAAGTTTTGTTTCTTCAATTCACTTACCGCATAATCAACCGCTCTTGCCGTAAACGCCATATAAGATAAGGATGGATTTACACAAGCGGAAGACACCATAAATGAACCATCCGTTACAAACACATTAGGCGCATCCCAAACCTGGTTAAATTTATTGAGTACGGATGTTTTGGGATCGGCACCCATCCGTGCTGCACCCATTTCGTGTATACTTCGACCGGGCACACCCTCTTGCTCAAATCCTTTTACGTCTTTTACACCTGCAGCCTGTAGCATTTCAATGGCATCTTGTTTCATGTCTTTGCGCATCTTCCATTCATTCTCTTTCAACTCAGCATCAAAAGCTAATATATTCAGTCCCCATTTATCTTTCTTGGTTTTATCAAGGGTAACTTTGTTATTGTGATGAGGTAATGTTTCTCCAAATCCGCCTAAACCAATTGTCCAGTTACCGGGTTCTGTTAATGACTCTTTGAATGCTGCTCCAATACTTAGTTCTGCAATCTCTCTTTTCCAACCTTGCCGTCCGGCATTGCCCTGGTAACCAAAGCCACGCAGGTAATCACGTTTATCTCCAAACAAGTTTCTGAAACGAGGAATATAAATTCCGTTGGCGCGACGGCCGAAATAATATTTGTCTTCAAATCCTTCTACCCTTCCACTAGCGCCTGCCTCTGAGTGATGATCCATGATATTATGTCCGAGTTCTCCACTACTACTACCCAAACCATCGGGCCATATATCTGTAGCTGAATTCATCAAAATCCAAGTAGAATTAAATGTGGAAGCATTTAGGAAAACGATTTTGGTATTAAATGTATAGGTCTGGTTGGTTTCCGCATCTACTACTTCTACGCCTGTTGCACGTTTTTTGTCTTTATCGTATAAAATTTTAGTAACGATTGACCATGGTCTGAGGGTAAGGTTTCCTGTTTTCATCGCCGCCGGCAAAGTAGAAGATTGTGTACTGAAATATGCACCAAATGGACAACCTAGCCAGCATTTATTACGAAACTGGCATGCTGTTCTTTCCTGAATAGCAATGGTAAGGTTAGCGGTACGGCCAATGATCATGGCACGTGCTCCTTTATAATATTCTTTCATTCTGGCAGCCACATCTTTCTCAACACAATTCATCTCCATCGGTGGAAGAAACTGCCCGTCCGGTAATTGTGACAGCCCATCACGATTACCGCTGATACCGGCAAATTTTTCTACATGGTCATACCAAGGTGCGATCTCTTTGTAACGAACGGGCCAATCGATTGAAATGCCTTCTTTAGCGTTTGCTTCAAAATCAAAATCACTCCATCGATAGCATTGTCTGCCCCACATTAAGGAACGACCACCCACCTGATAACCACGAGTCCAGTCGTAACGTTTGATTTCTGTATAGGGGCTTTCTTTTTCGTTTACCCAATAATTAAGATTGGTTTCGTTTAAAGCATACTTTCTTTTCAAGGAAGGGTAATCTTTAATCATTTGTTGTGTTCTATCTCCTCTGTGCGGAAAGTCCCAAGCTTCTTTATTTGCGTTTACATAGTCTTTAACATGTTCAATATTACGTCCACGTTCCAGTAACAGCACTTTTAATCCTTTTTCTGTGAGTTCTTTGGCTGCCCATCCCCCACTAATTCCTGAGCCTATTACAATTGCATCGAAGCTTACATTGGGCATAATTTTGGTAGAATTTGGTTATCAGATATTCAACTACTAATTCCCGCTTGGTGATAAAAATTTATTAGGTTCAAAAGTAAACATTCTTCATTGTATTTCAGCAGGATCATTATTTGCATAAAAAAATTCAGATAACCTCTTTGCCGTTTTTACATACTGGAGTTCCCGGCAAACCTTGATTATGATTGTTTTCCTAGTACAAAGGTTGGGTATGATGCCAGATAAATTAACCACTATTATTTATTACGCTAAAGATGAATAAACAAATAATCTTGTTTTTAGCCTTAACGAGTATTTTATTGAACTCTTCATTTATGCTAATATTTAAATAGGAAATTTAAGTTTTTAGTAAACCTAATGGTTGTTCTTTACGGTTATACACGTTATCTTTATTTACTTATATTTGAACTAGTTTGTGTTAATTACAAAAAAACATCTGCCACAGATTTATACAGATTCTTTTTAAAGAAACTTGGCGGTAGGTCTGTGAGTTTATAAAGGATTATTTTTCTTTGGGGCCGTAAAAATGATCATACAACTTTTATTTAATAAACTCAAACAACATTTTAATTTTTGAAAATATTTACAATTACCTGTTTTTTATTATGTACAAAAGATTATCAAGTTATTTTACAGCTTTTTTACTGATTTCAGGATTAGGTATTTTTTCGGCAACCAATGGGCAGCAGAAATCATTATCCTCAACATCCTTTGTACATACTCCTCAAAAGTTCATTTTACGTGATGAAGGCATCTCCCAACTCAGTTATGAAGACCTTACCAATCCGGGTAACAATTGGTACGTAAAGGTTCCAACAGGTCGTGACTTACAATTAGTAGGTAATGGATCAGTGTTGATAGGAACCGGCACTGGTTATGAGGAACGTAAAATTGCAACAGGCGAAAAGGTTTTTGAATTGAACAATTTCCCGGGAACACTTTCAGCACATAGACTTCGCAATGGTAATACTATATTAACCGGCATGAATTGGCAGGGTAAAAAAGGAGTGGTGTTGGTTGAAGTGGATAAGTCCGGAACCATAATCCGTCAGATTGTTTATGGTGGATTTACTTATTTACGCCTTGTTCGTGAAACAAGTTCAGGTACCTTTCTGGTGGCTGCAGAAGACACCGTATTCGAAGGGAATGCCAATGGAGAAGTTTTATGGAAAGCGAGAATCACAGGACGCATGGAAAAACCACATATTTGGCAAGCACTTCGTTTAGCTAATGGGAATACGATTGTTAGCACAGGATATGATGCCAAATTGCAACTGATTTCTCCTAATGGAAAATTAATAGATAGCATTAGTGGCCCTGGCGAAGTGAACCCAAATTTTTATGGTGGGTTTCAAATATTGTCGAATGGCAATTATGTAGTTACCAATTGGCAGGGGCATGGCCCTAATTTTGGAAATTCAGGAATTCAATTATTGGAATACTCGCCTGAAGGAAAATTGATTTGGTCTTGGAAACAAGATGCTATGAAGTATTCTTCTATTCAGGGAGTGATTGTATTGGATGGTTTGGATATTAATTATCTTCATGTTGAAAATGGGAATGGGGTATTGGTGCCGATTAAATGATAAGCGATTTATTTGCATTTTTTCAAAATTTTGAAAGCAAGTTTAATTATGAATGTGCCCCTCATTTATGAAAATAATTTTGCCACAGTTACACAGATTAAAACAGGATGGTTTTAAAATCTGTGTTTTCTGAGGCAACCTTTTTTATCGTATATTAACAATACTTATTTCAAAATCAACAAAAATAAAATTACAAAATCATGCAATTTCGGATTCTTATTTTTCTATGTTTCACAACAACACAACTATTTTCTCAATCGAACGAGCAAGCAGGTG
>JAYTSC010000153.1:0-2999 GCA_043745885.1 Bacteroidota bacterium
GTTAATCGGCTTTCAACAATTTAATTATTCCTCAGTTAAAACAGTATTATCCTATTGGCCTATCAATAGTTATTCAGAACCCAATACACATCTTTTCTCAGGCTATCTAAAACAAATGATTCCGAAATTGATTGTAGGGTATCCATTCGCTGAAACCCAAACTTCCGGAATAACTGCCCTGGCTACTAATGAGCACTCGGTTTATCATACCAATCAATGGGGTATTACTGAGCCAAAAGAAGGATCGATACTTGAACCTCTAACAATAGATCTGGTGTTTGTTCCCCTTCTCGTTTGTGATAAAGCAGGTTATCGGGTTGGTTATGGGAAAGGGTATTATGACAGGTTTTTGGCAAAATGCAGAAAAAATGTAGTTAAAATTGGGTTTTCTTATTTTGATCCGGTTGAGAAGATTACCGACACCAATCAATTTGATGTACCTTTAACCCATTGTATCACTCCGCAGCATATTTATGAATTTTAACACGATATTTCTAAAGTCTTTCCGTGTTTTATTACTGCCTTTAGCGCTTATTTATGGATTCATTATTATCATCCGGAATAAACTGTTTGATAAAAATTATCTCAAATCTGCTGAATTTAATTTTCCACTTATTTGCGTTGGAAATTTGACTGTAGGAGGTACGGGTAAATCCCCAATTGTAGAATACTTAATTGAACTATTATCACCTAATTTTAAGATAGCCACTCTAAGCAGAGGCTATAAACGAAAAACGATTGGTTATGTTTTGGCAAATAATCAAACCACTGCACTCGAAATAGGGGATGAACCTATGCAATTTCACCTTAAATTTCCGGGTATTGCTGTAGCCTCATGTGAAGAAAGAATGGTGGGTATTCCGCATCTTTTACAAGATGTTCCCAAACTACAAGCAATCATTCTGGATGATGCTTTCCAACACAGATCTATTAAGGCAGGTATGAACATTATTTTAACAGATTGTAATAATTTATATTCAAATGATTTTTTTCTGCCTACCGGAGATTTGAGAGATCAATGGGCTTCAGCAAAAAGAGCACAAATAATTATCGTTACAAAATGTCCTTATAACCTATCAATGGATTTAAAACAAAAAATTATTTTTGATTTAGAAATAGAACCTTACCAGCAAATTTTTTTTACAACTATTGAATATGGAACGCCGTACCACATTTTTAATCCTGGTGATGAATGGATACTAACACCCAGAGATGAGGTTTTATTGGTTTGTGGTATTGCCAATCCAAAACCATTGAAAGAGTATCTTCACGAAAAAACAAATACCTATTACCAGCAAGATTATTCCGATCACCATATTTTTTCGATTGATGACCTGAATGAAATTCGAGACAAGTTTGAAAAAATTAAGGCAAATGATAAAATGATCCTGACCACTGAAAAAGATGCGGTGAGATTAATAAAATTTACAGAACAACTAAGTTCATTACCTATGTACATTTTACCCATTCGACATTTCTTCTTATTTAATGAAGGCCATCTATTTAATGCACAAGTGACTGAGTTTATTCGCAACTTTCACTTTAATCCAAGAACATGAACAAGAAAAAATCAAAACAAAAGTCAAAATCAAAAATAACTGCGCAAGTAACCCTAAAGGGCAAATTGGAAGTAACCCGTTCCGGAATAGGTTATGTACTCATTGACAATGTAGAAGGAGATGTACTGGTTCGGCCCGGGGATTTTACCACAGCATTACATGGTGATACCGTTCGTGTAAAAGTGATTAGAGAAAATATGCGAACAGGTAAAAAGGAAGGTAAGATAACAGAAGTAGTTACCAGAAAACAAACTGAGTTTATTGGGCATATTCAATTGTCTACCAATTATGCTTTCTTCATTCCGGATACCGATAAACCGATGCCCGATCTTTTTATTCCATTTGGTGAATTAAACGGAGCCAAAAATAAAGATAGGGTAGTGGCAAGATTGGTAAAATGGGATAAGGATGATAAAAAGCCGGTAGGTACCATTGTGAGTATTATGCAACCGGAAGATGAGAATGATGCCGCTATGAAAGAATTGTTAGCACAAGCCGGATTTCCATTGACTTTTCCTGAAGATGTATTAGAAGAAGCAGAAGACATTCCTGAAGTATTAGATACAGATGAAATAAAAAGAAGAAGAGATTGCCGTGATCTGCTCACTTTCACGATTGATCCATCAGATGCCAAAGATTTTGACGATGCCATTTCTATTCGAAAACTAAATAGTGGTTTATATGAAATTGGCGTTCATATTGCTGATGTGAGTTATTATGTATTACCTGAAACAGAATTAGACTTAGAAGCCTATAAAAGAGCCACCTCCGTTTATTTACCCGACAGAGTAAACCCTATGCTACCTGAAAAAATATCAAATGAATTATGCTCACTACGTCCCCATGAAGACAAATTCACTTTCTCAGTTATTTTTCAAATGAGTAATAAAGGAGAAGTGAAACAATATTGGTTAGGGAAAACAGTTATCCATTCCGACCATCGATACGCTTATGAAGATGTACAAGAAATCATAGATACAAAAAAAGGTATTCATGAAGTAGAAATTTTACTCTTACATGATATAGCGCAAAGACTTCGTAAAAATAGATTTATCAAAGGAGCCATTAATTTTTCTTCCCAAGAAGTTCGTTTCAAACTAGATGAAAAAGGAAAACCCATTAGTGTAGTTGTTAAAGAAAGTAAAGAGTCTCACCAACTCATTGAAGAGTTCATGTTATTGGCCAATCGAACGGTAGCCGAAAATGTGGCCAAGTTAAAAATTAATAAAAAACCATTGCCATTCCCTTATCGGGTGCACGACAGTCCTGATCCGGATAAACTAGCCCCTTTTATTGTATTTGCGAAAAAACATGGGCATAGCTTTGATATATCAACACCGGCTGCCATTGCGCATAGTTTTAATAATATGCTGTTAATAGCTAGGGGGAATCCTGAACAACATGTGTTAGAACAGTTAGGGATTCGAACCATGGCTAAAG
>JAYTSC010000154.1:0-2240 GCA_043745885.1 Bacteroidota bacterium
GAGAATGATTATGTTTCACAAACAATCTCACATCAATTATATGACGCAAACGTTGCTACTAAAGTTGCCCAGTTTATTCTTCTAGGTGTAGGTGGTGCAAAACTGATTGATGAATTGGGATTCAATCCGGATGTGTATCATTTAAATGAAGCGCATGGTATTTCTGCAGCCTTTTATCTTCTCAACAAACTAAAAAGTATTGAGAAAGTAAGAGAACGATTGGTATTTACCACACATACTCCTGAAGAAGCGGGTAATGAGAAACATGACATTTATCTCTGTAATAAAATGAGCTATTTCTGTGGGATAAGTATTGATGAAGTTCGCAGAATCACAGGTATTAAAGACGACCAATTTAATCACTCCTTGACGGCCCTTCGTTTTGCCAGAAAAGCCAATGGCGTTTCTGCCTTACATGGAGTAGTTAGCAGAGAAATGTGGAAGAACTATGAAGGCATTTGCCCCATAACTTCCATTACCAATGCCCAGAATTGGCGATATTGGGCAGATAAACAATTGTATCGTGCCATGGAAGAAAGTAACGACCATGCATTTGATGACAGAAAAAAACATTTAAAAAAACGTGCCTTTGAAATTGTTGCAGACCAGACAGGAAAAATATTTGATCCTAATGTTTTAACAATCGTATGGGCCAGAAGATTCGCTGGTTACAAAAGAGCAGATATGCTTACCTATGATATGGAGCGTTTTGAAAAAATGCTGAATAGTACTGAATATCCTGTGCAAATTATTTGGGCGGGTAAACCTTATCCCGCCGATTATCCTGCCATCTCACAATTTAATAACCTGGTTCATTTAAGCAAGAAATACAAAAATGTTTCTGTTTTAATCGGACATGAACTAGCCCTTAGTAAAAGAATTAAACAAGCATCTGATGTTTGGTTAAACAATCCCCGTGTTCCAAGAGAAGCTTCCGGAACCAGTGGTATGACAGCTGCCATGAATGGAGCCGTTAACTTTTCTACCGATGACGGATGGATACCGGAATTTATTAACCATGGTAACAATGGTTTTGTAGTTCCCAAAGCTGATTATGAAAATATGACGGTTCATGAGCAGGATGAATATGATTTGAATAAGACTTACGAAATTCTGGAACAACAAATACTACCGCTTTATTATAATAATTTTGACACCTGGAGACAAATTCAAAAAAATGGCATGAGAGATGTACGTTTCCAATTCGATAGTAACCGAATGGCACACGAATATTATGAGATCATGTACAAATAATCGCAGATTTCACGGATTTTTTATATGATTGATTTTATTACAGAAAGCACTTAATCGTGCTTTCTTTTTTTAGCCATATCTTTGAATTAATAATTGGTTACATCTCACTTCATACGATAATTATTCATGAAATCAACCCTTAAGATAGCAGTTGCCATAACCGGTGCAAGCGGATCAGTATATGCGAAAGTATTGCTCGATAAATTGGCTTTATTAAGAGAACAGTATGAAGAAGTAAGTATTGTGATGAGTAAGAATGCAAAAGAAATCTGGCATACTGAATTGGGAAATGACGATTACCAAACTTACCCATTTCGGCATTTTGAAAAAATGGACTTTTCTGCTCCTTTTGCCTCAGGTTCAGCTAAATACAATGTATTAATAGTTGCCCCTTGTAGCATGGGAACTTTAGGAAGAATTGCCAATGGCATTAGCGACGACTTAGTAACCAGAGCTGCCGATGTAATTTTGAAAGAGAGAAGAAAACTAATCTTAATGGTGAGAGATACACCCTATAGCCTAATTCATATAAAAAATATGGAAACCGTTACACTGGCAGGTGGTATTATTTGTCCTGCTACCCCCTCCTTTTACAGTCATCCTAAAACCATAGAAGAGGTTGCCTCAACTGTTGTTGATAGAGTTCTGGACCTTGCAGGACTTCCCATTGCCACTTTTCGATGGGGTAATTAATTCGCTTACCACAGTCAAATTAGTGCCATAATGCCAGATTACACTCCTTATGTAAGATTTGTGTACCCATGCTAGATTTGTGTCCTCACAAATCTGATCTCATTTATCCATGTAAGTTAGTTATTGTAAAAAAGGGGAATAGAAAAAATATACCAACAAATGACATAAAAAAATCCCCGCTAATGCGAGGATTTCTATTTTAACTGTACTTACATTATTGTTTGGCTTCAGCACTTTCTTCAATCTTTTCTCTAAAACTAAATATTAGTTTCCCTGACTCTTTATCTAAGTCT
>JAYTSC010000155.1:0-5209 GCA_043745885.1 Bacteroidota bacterium
CAGTATCGTGATTTTCAAGTAACCGCTCAATAGTTCGAACGTCTACCTCATAAAATTGGGCAAGTTGATTTTTAGTGAAGCGATATCTCGCTTCAAAAAATACCCCGTTAAAGCCAATTTGTTCATATATCTCCTTTATTGCACCATTATTATTAAGGATACGCTTACGATCAATTTGGGAATTAGTTAAATCTCTGGACATTTTCTGCAGTTAATAATTAAAGGTTAACACTTGTTTGTTCATTATGGTCTTTCATCCCAATGCGCTTTCTGCAGTTTGGCATGATCCGAAGAATTCAGCTTGATATATTTCTGGAAGGCTTTCTCGGTTTTGTGTCCCGTAATGGCCATGATTGTAAGGGAGGGCGTTCCGGCTAAAAAATCATTGGTCGCGAAACTTCTCTTGGATGTATGTGTAGTTAGCATTTGCCACTTAGCGTAGCTGGTTTTATTGTTAACCTCTTCCCTGGTAATACTGTCTAGTCCTAGTATAGGTTTACATTAGTGTGCGGAATGGCGCGCGGAAATTGTGTTTTGTCATGAATTATTATCAAAACTTGCATATTATGTAAGTTTTGATAATTTAAGTGAAACATCCTTACCTAATGGGGTAGAATTGAGAGAACTTGGATTCGATAAAATTTACGAATACTTAGAATCTATATTCACCTCAATTATTGAAAAAGATATTACGCAACGATACCAAATTAATGACAAACGTGCTTTTGGTAATATAGTAAAGTTTATGGCGTCTAATATTGGTAGTGCACTTTCTCCAAGCAATATTTCTAAAATGTTGAAACAAGACGGGCAAAGCATACATCATGCAACCGTAGAAAAATATTTAGGATATTTGGAGTCAAGCTTTGTTTTTTATAAATTAAATCGCTTCGATTTAAAAGGGGAAAGGCAGCTAGCTACACAAGAAAAATACTATTTAGTAGATGTTGGGTTACTTAATGTTTTGGTAGGGAAAGAACGAACATCAGACAGGGGACATATCTTAGAAAATATTGTTTATTTAGAGCTATTACGCAGAGGTAATAAAATTTGGACAGGAAAAGCTCGCAATAACGAGGTAGATTTTGTTTGTAAAAACTCAAAAGGAGGAATTGAATATTACCAAGTTGCATGGCAAATAACTAACAATAATACAGTAGAACGAGAATATAGTGCTTTAGAAAAAATATCCGATAGCTATCCCAAATTTTTATTGACAACAGACTCGTTTACTAACAATCGTGGTGGAGTAAAACATTTTAACGTATTTAGCTGGTTGCTAGATTTTAATAATTAAGTAACCCACACTACTTTAAAGGAATGTCTAGTCCTAATAATATAGGTTAACCCTTAAACCAAAGCCGCGATTGCTAATAAGGGTTCTTGTTTTCCTGCCCTTTCTTAATTTAACATAAGTGCTGCTTGGTGTATCGCTGTCCATTTGGCTACTATCCCTAAAACTCTTGGAGGAAAATAGGCTCCAATTATTTCATTTTTTCAATATCAATGATACCTTCAAAATCTCCCTATACTGTATGAAAATGGAGGTACTCTTCGAGGAATAGCTGCGAAGCAAATTTAAATATAAAATAAGGAAAGGGTGTTATGGGGAGAAAAAAAGTAGCATCAATATAAAAGAGTAGCTAATTGTATTTATATAGATATAGTTTGTTACAATTCTTATTTATTCTAAACATTTGTTAAATACTGATACATGTTATCATCAACAGTAGGGGAGATTGAAAAATGAATTTCAACGACTGATGCCTTTTTTTTGCTCTCCATTTTTGTCTGATGATATTTACCCTCAATTAATTTCAACTCTCCCATATAATAAAAGTCGGTTCCTTCCCCATCATCCTTTTTAATAAATAAAGGAAGTCTTAACGGGGTTTGCATGTTTATAATAGCTTTTACATCTGGACTATATAATGTTCGTTTTGATTTTGACATCCATTTAAATTCTGATTTGCTTTCAAAACCATCATCGTAATCAGTAGTTTCAGAAATATTATCGGCTTTATGATAAGTAACAAAAATGGGACAATTGGTATTATCAGAACTTACCATATATCCCCCTACATTTTGCGCAACAGGATTTCTGGACCAATTCATGATTCTGAATACCTCCTTTCTCGAATACTTTTGATAGAGATGAAATCCATCATTGTATTTGAATGTACTATTAACCCTTTTGAATTTGTAGAGAGAATAATTAACACTATCTAACAAAAACGCATGAAAGGTTGTATTCTCTATTAAGTGTAAAAACTGATTAGATATTTTTATATCATCGTCCGTCTGATTAACCAAATCGAATCCATAAATATCCTTTACTGGAATTAGCTTTTTGTCTTTCTTTTCTGTTACAAACCCAAAATTTAAATTATTGATAGCAGATTCTATTGTTTCATGGCTAGTCTGAATGTTATATTCCTTTAAAATGGTCTCTTGTAATTGGGCTTTTGAAAATCTTCCGTCAGATAACAATTTTGAGAGAATCAGGCTTTCTTCAATACGCTTTGCATTATTCACTTCACAAGAAAATAATTCTAATAATTTCTTTTCTGTTTGATTGATTTTATTTCGATAATCAGGTTCCTGCTCAGCTACAAAATTATAGTAAGACTTTGCTGATTTAATATACAGTTGAGGGTCCCTGGAACCATGCTTCTCAAAATCTAACATCATTGGTACTCTACCTAATTCATATTTCAGCAACCTGAAATCTTTAATCAGGTCTTTCTTTTGCTGCATATTTGCAGTATTGATTGACTCGAATATTTTACCCTTGGTAATCTCATCAAAGTTGATGGTAGATGAGCCTGGGATAAAGGAACTTTTTCCGGAAATCAATTTTCTTAAAGTATCCTTATTGTAAGAATTATCTCCATACAGTGCAATAGGTACTAAATAATTGTTTTTATAGTTACCAATAAAGTCGATAACTGTTAAATATTCCTTTGATTCAATCTTTCTGATTCCTCTGCCTAGCTGTTGTACAAAAACTATGGCAGACTGAGTAGGGCGCAACAGTATTACCTGATTCACTTTTGGAATATCTATACCCTCATTAAAAATATCGTAGGTAAAAATATAGTCCAGTTTTTCTTCCTTATTATCAGATTCCAATAGGTTGATTGCACGATCTCTCGCTTCTTCACTATCCTCTCCAGCCAGTGCAACTGTTTTCAATCCTAATTTATTGAACTGCTGTGAAAGCACTTTGCATTCATCAACACTTGAACAAAAAACCAAACCGCGCAACACACCATTATCGGTACCATAAAACTTTGTTTTTTCAATTATATGATGAACACGATCATGGGAAGCTAATTTATTGAAATCCCTGGCTTCAATGGCGGTTTCTCCATCCACTAAAATATCGGTCACTCCATAATAATGAAATGGGGATACCATTTGCATTTCAAGTGCCTTATGGAGCCTGATTTCATAGGCAATATTGTAATTAAACAGTTTAAACACATCGAGACCATCCGTTCTTTCAGGTGTTGCTGTCATCCCCAAAAGAAATTTTGGCTTAAAATATTTGATGACTCTTTGATAAGTGTCGGCCCCTGCCCTATGTGTTTCATCTATTACGATATAATCAAACTGATCTGGGCTAAATTGCTCTAGGTTATTCTGTATAGAAAGTGTTTGTATGGTAGAAAAAACAAAGTCTTTATCAAATTCTTTATTACTACCAGAATAAATTCCGATAGTTTTTGAATTGCCGAAAACTTCTTCGTAGGTGCTAATTGCAGCCCTTATAATATTAAATCTGTGTACAATAAAAAGAAATCTTTTTGGTTGATAGGCTTTTACATCAAATGCAGATAGGTAGGTTTTTCCTGTACCAGTAGCCGAAATAAGCAGCGCCTTGTCCTTACCCTCTTTTCTAAGTGCAGCAATATTTCTCAAAGCGTCAACCTGCATTTTGTTTGGTTGAACCTTGGATGGCATTTTTTGTTTCAATAATTCCCGATACTGATTATTGATAGAAAGCTGATTATTGAATTCCTTTCTATAATTGGCAATAAATTCTTCATCAACAGGAACCGCCTTTTCAAATTCGTCTCGAAATTCCTTTAAGGCACTATTGATAATTGCACTATCTGGAGTTGCTGAAATTTTTAAATTTAATTCCTTGTTTACACTCAAGGCGTTGGCGGTTAAATTACTACTGCCTATTATCAGATTATAGTGTAGCCCTCTTCTAAATAAATACCCTTTTGAATGAAAATCACCCTCTACAGCAATCTTTAGTTCAATGTTTCTTATTTGGATTAGTCTGGCTAACGCTTCTGGTTGGGTAAAATTTAAATATTGAGAAACTAATATCTTTCCAAACTTTCCTTTCTCTTCTATTAATTTTAGTGTGTTTATTAATGATGCCACTCCGCTAGTTGTGACGAAAGCAACTGAAAACCAAAAATTATCACAAACCAATAATTCGTTTTCAATAGTTGTAAGAACCTTTTTACCCTCCTCTTTATTATTAACTAATATTTGAGGTACAAGTTTTGGTGTTGATGGACTATGTATATCAATAAAACCAGTGTATAAGCTATCAGAAAGCTGTTTTAAAAAATCATTCATTTTCTTCTTTCTTTAGCCTTTTTACAATCGGAATGTCTGCTGCTGCCCAATCTAAACCAGTCATTTCATTTGCTGATAACCATTTAAAATCTACATGTTCCGATAATTTCAAGTCTGGAATATCAACTTTACATTTATAAGTATGCATGGTGATTTTAAAATCAGGATAGGTATGCTCAACAGTAAGAAAATGGCTTAAATCATAAATAACCATACCAAGCTCCTCTTGTATTTCTCTAATCAATGCGGCTTCTTTTGTTTCACCTTTTTCAACTTTTCCACCTGGAAATTCATATTTATTTGAGATATACTCAAATTTGCTGATATTTCTCTGGACACAAAGCATCTTACCGTTAAAATCAATAATAGAGGCTACTACTTCAATATGCTTCATTTATTATCTTTTTTAGCAAGATACTTGAAAATCCTAATTGCTCTGTAGCATTTTATAGATATTCAGTTTCTTCACAAACTGTTTTTTCACCAGTACCTAGAGAAAATGAACAAGGCAAAGAACTATATCGTGAGGGCAGTTTTTTGCGGATTTTAATAATCCCCGATAATGCATGATAAAACTGTTTTGAGATATCTGAGCTTCAATTCAAAT
>JAYTSC010000156.1:0-4929 GCA_043745885.1 Bacteroidota bacterium
CCTGCTTCAGGATCAGCGAAACAACTTGCTATAATAGGATTACAAAAGTGGTTGGGTTTATTTATGATGGGTATAGAAGCCTATTCGGATTATAGAAGATCAAGGGTTCCTTATATGGAAAATAATGGTGCTTTAAATAACACTGTAAATCCTTTTCCACTCAGGTACAGATATCCTGAATCTGAATTTAAAAACAATTCGGATAACTATCAAATAGCCATTGGTCGATTAGATAAGGGTGATATAGAGTTCTCGAAAATTTGGTTACTGCAATAATTTTTATACTCAATATTAATTTTCAAGATGAATATACTTTTTAATAGGGTTTTGGTGTTGTCAATATCTTATTGTCTGATCTTTCCTGTTGTACATGCACAGAACGAAACGGCAATCACACCTGCCAATGCCTTAGAACACTATCTCAATAACGGTGATACAATCTACCATTGGACAATAAAAGAAACATTTGCCGTTGGAAATGTAACCGTATATGGCGTTTTGCTGACCTCACAAAAATGGAGAGAGCATATATGGACACATCAGCTTAGTATTTGTGTTCCAAAAGAAATCAACTACGATGGTGCCCTTTTATTTATTACCGGTGGAAGTATTAATAAAGAAGGCCTACCCAATTGGAGCGGAAAGGGAGATGCATTTACAGAATCATTTTGCGCGGTTGCCTTACAAAATAAAGCAATTGTTGCAATCTTAAAGCAGACACCTAATCAGCCTTTGTACAATGATCTTACTGAAGACGCATTAATTTCATTTACGCTCCACAATTTCAAAAAAGATGGAGACTATACCTGGCCCTTATTATTTCCAATGGTGAAAGGTGCAAAGCGCGCAATGGATGCCGTTCAGCAATTTTCAAAACAAATGGTAAATAAAGAAATAAAGCGCTTTGTGGTATCTGGTGCTTCAAAACGTGGTTGGACTACCTGGCTTATTGGTGCAAACGATACAAGGGTAACCGCAATCGCACCGATGGTAATAGATATGTTGAATATGCCCGTTAGTATGAATTATCAAATAAAAGTTTGGAATGATTATAGCATACAGATAGAGGATTATGTAAAACTGGGAATTGCACAGGATATCGGTTCCGGATCAGGCGCTGATATTACTACAATGATTGACCCATATTCGTACAGGAAAAAGTTAATGATGCCCAAAATGATTTTTATGGGAACAAACGATGAATACTGGCCCATTGATAACATCAAAAATTATTACGATAGTATTCCCGGTGAAAACCTGATTCATTATATCCCAAATGTAGGACATGGCATGGGAGATAAGGTTGATGCAATTAAAAGTTTGAGTTCATTTTTTGGTTTAACGCTCACTAGAAGCGACTATCCCATTTGTAAATGGAAAATAAAACAGAGAAAAGATGGGATAAAAATTTCGCTTAAGGCAACCGCAGATAAACTTACTGATGTGATTATTTGGACAGCCGATTCAAAGGACATGGATTTTAGAAATGATAAATGGGAATCTGTTAAACTGGGTTACCAAAATGTTTCAAAGATTGTTTTAACTAAAGAATATCCTAAAAGTGGTTATCGGGCTTTTTATGTGAACTTAAAATATAAAGATGCCAATGGAAATGAATATACAGAAAGTACACGCGTTTTTATGATAGATGATAAAAAACTGCTTTAGTCTAACAGAAACATCATGAATGTGGTTAAAAAATATATCCTCCTTTTATGTATTGAATGCTGCCTATTTCCTGTTCATGGCCAAATTATCGTGAATGGCACTGATACAAAAATATCTCTTGCAAAAGAGGCCATACCAAAACTATACCGGAGTCTTTTAAATGTTTCATATAGTAGGGATGATAAGGAAAATTTGTTAGATGCGTATATCCCCGTGAATTATGAAAATAGTAAAGTAATCGTTTATCTGCATGGTAGCGGATGGACCGGTGGAGATAAAAATGAATTCCCGGAAATGCTTATCAATGAGCTGGTAGGGAAAAGAAAATATATTCTTGTTTCCGCTAATTACCGATTAATAAAAGACGGAAAAAACCGCTTCCCATCACAAATGGAAGATGTTTCTAAACTGTTTTCCTATTTAACGCTTAATGCAGAAAAATACCATTATAAAAATGATGCCTTCGCTTTAATGGGCGGTAGTGCCGGTGCTTATCTGGCTATGTTATATACTTATGGATACGATTCTGCAAAGCAAGTAAAAACAGTAGTTGATTTTTGGGGGGCCACTGATTTAACGGATAAGGCGGTGAGGGAAGAAAATAAAGATGCAAATGACAAAGTAGTCAACCTACTTGGGGTAACAGACTCACAGGCAAAGATTTGTTTCGAGGCAAGTCCATTTTATCGTGTTACAAAAGAAACCGGGGTTCCAACTATTTTATTTCATGGAGGTAAAGATCCCCTGGTCCATGTTTCTCAAGCTGATAAAATGTATAAAAAACTATTATCACTCGATATACCTGCCCAGTATGAATTCTATCCCAATGAAGGACATGGCATGAAAGGTTCTGCTGGTATGGATGTTTTCATTAAAACACTATCCTGGCTCAATAAATATTTTCCGGTTAATAATTAGAAAAATATGTGGTTACAAAAAATATTTTTATCCTGCTTCCTCTTCAATATTGTATTTATCGTATCAGGTCAGGAGCAAACAGCTCCCATTCCGGTGTCGAAAAACGGATTTATTGTAATTTCCCATCGCGGCAGTCATTTAATTAAACCAGAAAATACCATCGAGGCATTTGAAGATGCCATTACTGCAGGTGCCGATTATGTTGAGATGGATTTGCGCACAACAAAAGATGGTTATCTGGTTCTGTGTCATGATGAAAATGTAAACCGTGTTTCAAACGGTAAAGGAAATGTAAAGGATCTTACTTTAGAGGAGATCTCTAAATTAGACCTGCCGGGTAAAGATGGAAAAACATATCGGATGCCACAGTTTGTGGATGTTTTAAAAATTTGTAAAGGCAGAATAAATATCTATCTGGATTTTAAGGAGGCTGATGTTGCAGCTTCTTATCGCCAGATAAAAGCAGTAGGGATGGAAAAACAGGTAGTGGTTTATCTGAATAAAGTAGAGCAATATCTGGCCTGGAGAAAATTGGTTCCGCAAATGCCTTTGATGACCAGCCTGCCCGAATCTATTGCTACCAGGGCCGATCTCACAGCTTTACTCGATAAAATGCAACTGGAAGGTCTTGATAATATCAAAGATAGTAACATGCTTGCCGCCACCCGTGCCAATGGTATTTATGTTTGGTTAGATGTTCAGGGCAAAGATGAAAACCCTTCTAAATGGAAAGAAGCCATGAGCAAGGGGATTCAGGGGGTACAAACCGATCATCCGGCAGAGCTTGTAAAATATCTGGTTGAAAATAACCTTAGGAATGGTGCTACAGTATTACCTGTTACTTATGTACCCAAAGCGAAACCTAGCTATCGGAAAATGTTAGATGTTCCTTATAATTTAGTAAGTAGTGAAGACGTTTTGGATGTTTACTTTCCAGATTTGTATGATAGCGCAAAAGTTATCATCTACTTACATGGTGGATCATGGACATCCGGTGATAAAGGGGAATTCCCTGCAAGTTTGATTGAAGAATTGGTTGGCAAAAGAAAATACATTTTGGTTTCTATAAACTACCGGTTGGTTAAAGATGGTAAAAACAGATTCCCTGCCCAGATAGAAGATGTATCTGGTGCGATCAAATTCCTTACAGCTGCAGGAAAAAAATTTCATTTCAATTCCAAAGAGTTTGCATTGATAGGTGGTAGTGCAGGTGCCCATTTGGCTATGTTATACGCTTATGGTTACGATGAGAACAAACAAATTAAAACTGTTTTGGATCTTTGGGGGCCAACAGATTTTACAGATCCGTCTGTTAGAACGCCTAATTCAGATGCAGACAGGGTATCTAATAATTTCCTAGGCGATACCGACCCTCAGGCAAAAATCAGTTACGATGCAAGTCCTTTTTATCGGTTGACAAAAGAATCAGGTGTTCCTACTATTTTATTTCATGGTGCTTTGGATCCATTGGTACCCATTAGTCAGGCAGATAAAATGTATAAGAAATTAGTAGCGCTTAATATTCCTGCAAAATATGAGGTGTATCCAAGCGAAAAGCATGGCTTTAGTGGTGCTGTTCGGGATGATTTGTTTGGCAAAATGGTGAAATGGCTGGAAGAATATTTCCCCGCAAAATAAACCAGTTAATTACCACAAGCCTTTTTCTTGATATATAAAAAAAGATGAAACAGTTTTGTTACCTATCAATCATGTTATGCTCAATTGTTTTTAAAAGCAATTCCGCAACAGCAGACCCGGATTTGCCATTCAGGCAGGCAATTTCTATAAAATATTCTTCCGCGGAATTAATGAATGATGCTTTTAAAAAAATTGCGATTGATTATGATGATGTTGTATATGTACTCAGCAATAAAGGTCTGTTTAGGGTACAGGGCCAGTCCCTCGTTTTAGATCTTCGTTTTACGCCTTTAGCAAAAAAAATACCATTAGATATCACTATTCAGGAAAGCTCAGGGTATATATATTATTTGTATGATGATAAAGTGCTCACCAATGCACATGCCGGAATTCCTTATTCAATTCTTCCAAAAGGAAAATATAATCAATTGGTAGTATCGGCAGAGGGCTCTATTCTTCTGGCGGGTAAACAATCATGGGGTTTTGTGAGAAATAATCTTTTATCAGATTTCGCAATGCCGTCTAATGAAATCATCCGGCATATCTATATTCATGCAGGTGTATTTTATGCTTTGGGGAAACAAACTATTTACCGGTTTACCGGTAATCAAATGTCTCCACTGTATACCTCAGGTGATATTAAAACAATTGCATTTGACAAAAATGAAATCTTAATTGGAACCGAAAAAGGTTATTATGGTATTC
>JAYTSC010000157.1:0-2866 GCA_043745885.1 Bacteroidota bacterium
AAAAAGATGGACTGGGCTTAGATGGTAATCTTTCTATAGATTTAAAAGACGGAAAACTTTCCATCAATGGAAAAGAACAAACCGTTGAAACCTTTAAGAAATATGAAGCTTATTTCAAAGGTCAGAAAAATATCAGCATTATCATTAAATCAAAATAAAGTAAGAAAAATATTCATTAAAAACTGATTAACAACAAGTTAATCAGTTTTTTTATACCCAAAATTCCTCCTCCAAAAATCGTGTGTTAATGAATACGAAGCCCATTTAGATTTTACAAATACTCCAACTAAGATTGTAAGGACACAATCACGGCGATCTGGCCGTTGATGTGTCTTCACATCAACAACGGACCACAAGAAAATCGTATCATTAATAATTACTAACTTTTAACTAGTAATTACTTCCTCTCCCCACCCTTTACTTCAATATACCCTTTAACTATTTTTTATTTTTTACATTCCGATACATCCTGTAATTTGCTTACGAATAATATCGTACAAATGGCCGCATCCAAGCAAATCAAACCTACCGAAAGCGAATTAGAGATACTTAGGGTTCTATGGGATAAAAACAAAGCAACCGTAAGAGAAGTGCATGAAATTTTAAGTGAATACAAAGATGCGGGTTATACCACTACCCTTAAATTAATGCAAATCATGTTTGAGAAGGGTATTGTAAAACGTGACGACTCTAATAAAACGCATATTTATCGCCCCAATATTACCCGTGAAAATACACAACAACAAATAGTGGGAAAAATGATCAATTCTTTATTTGGAGGCTCCTCTACCCAATTGGTAATGCAAGCGTTGGGTAACCATGCACCAAACAAAGAGGAACTGGAAGAAATTCAAAAACTTTTGGATAACCTGAAAAAACAGTAACCCAAATGCAAACCCTTTGTCAATCTAGTTTACTATATGCATTGGGATATGCTATTGCACATAGTATTTGGCAGTCGTTTATTGTATGGATGGTATATATCTCTGTCATAAAGATTCTCTCATTAACTTCTAGCGCAAAATATCGTTTGGCCGTTGCCGCACAGTTCATGGGCTTTGCTTGGTTTCTTTTTACTTTTCGGTTTTATTATCAGCAATACAGCGGAAACATTTCATCAGATATTTTTACTTCACAAATCCTGCAACAAATATTGCCGATACCTCGTGATTTTTCATCTTACCTGATTCAATGGATGATTAAAGGCGAACTGCTTTTGCCTTATTTGTCCATTACCTATTTATTATCAATCCTTGTTTTGTTGGCTCGTTGGGTATTGGGATATCGTCAAACCCTACAAATCAGAAAAGAGGGTTTACAAAAAATACCAGCTAATTGGCGGTTATTTGTAAAAAAGATAGCAGTACAGTTAAGCATCAAAAAAGAAATTCGCATTTTCCTGTCCAGTAAGATTTCTACTCCCCTTACCATTGGTTTTTTAAAACCAATTATATTAATACCCCTAGCAAGCATCAATCATTTGAGTACGGAACAATTAGAAGCTGTTTTATTGCATGAGCTGGCGCATATCAAGCGATACGACTACCTACTAAATATTATCTTATCATTAATTGAAATGAGTTTATTCTTTAATCCTTTTATTCAATTGATTCGAAAGCATATCCATACTGAAAGAGAAAATAGTTGTGATGATTGGGTACTTCAATTTCAATACAATGTCACGGCTTATGCCGAAGCCCTTTTACAGATTGCATATTTACAAAAAACACCTGTATTTGCGATGGCAGTATCCGGTAAAAAGAACAATGATTTATTGTTACGTGTAAAAAGAATTATTTCCAAAAAAGAAAATTGTTTTAGCTATCGAAAACAATTGGTAGCTTTTTTAATGATTACTATACTAATTAGTTCAATTGTTTGGTTGAAGCCAATTCCAAAATACAGTAACCATCATTCAATTGTTTCAACCAATAAAATATACAAAACCCCATATAAGTCTTATGCTATTGAGCCGATGGCTATTAGTGTTGACAACCCCTTATTCAATCCTGTTTTTTTCTTATCAAAGTCTTTGAAAGAGGAAATGAAAAGGGATATTGCCTCTGCTCAAAAAGAAATTGATGAAACGTCTATATTAAGTCCGGGGGCAACAACTGAAATTGTCACTTCTATCCCACCTCTGGTAGAAGATGCTTTAAAAGTTGCTGCAACTGAATTGACTTCACAGAAAAAAGATTTTGAAAAAGTCATTGCACAAATAGATCAGGCCAAAATTGAAATGGAGAGAAATCTTCTTATCGATACTCCCATCAACCATGCTAAACTAGCATCTCAAATAAAACAATCTTTTGCAAAAGAGATAAAAAGAATGGAAGCTGATCTTATTAAAGCAAAAGCTGAAATGGAGGTAGTGGCAAAAGCGAATATTGACATGAGCTACGAAAAAGACAAGGTTTTTAAAGATATTCAAAAAGCAATGGTAGAAATTGGCAAAATCGGGTTAGATAAAATAGTTACCGATGCATTAAAAGTTACTGAAAAAGTTTTTGAAAACATAGATATACAACCTGCTCGAAGCAAACAATCGAAAAAAATACTAAAAGAAAAACAACAATTAAAAATTGAAACCCCCGAAAAGATTGTAGTACAATCACCTAAAAATGAAGTAGTGAATATTGAAATCCCAGAAATACCTGAATTAACCGAAGATATTGAGGTTCCGATGTATAAACCAATATCCGGAAAGATGAATACCCCACTTTCCCAAGAACAGATTTATTTAATCAAAGCAAAATTGATCGAATTACTAGCTCAAAAAAGATGGTCTATTCTATTCAATCAAGATCAACAACTTATCAGAACAATTCCAGTGAGGAAAAAAGAATCTGCAAATAATACCCACAAT